>JANMKM010000457.1:0-3233 GCA_031372035.1 Rhodoferax sp.
GCGGAAACGATAGCAGCCAGGCCAACGCCAGCAAGCTTCAGCGCCAATCGGAGCAACCAATGCCAGGTACTGGACGGTGCTGAGGGCTGGGCCGGCTTGTCGCCAGCGCCAGCCGGGGTCGGGTTTGGCGGCATAAATAAGTGCGTAAGATCGCGTCATCATTATAAAAATGCTGCGCTGTGCAGATTTTGCGCGCAGCCGTCGCGTTCTCAACTTTGCGTGGCGAATCATTTTTTGCGGTGCATCATGGCGTTGCAGCACCCCGGGACAAGCGTCTGCTTTTGGCAACGCTGGTAATCCCGAAAATGGGAAAAAACCTTTGCGGGACAAGGAGCTTACTGCTAGCATTGAAGTGAAGTCTTAAGTTTCGCCGGTTCTCCATCGGCTAATTTGCAGGGGATTGCCTTGATCTCATTGGGGTCGTTGTTTAGTCGCCAGCCCGCGCCGATGTTGGGTTTGGACATCAGTTCGTCCAGCGTCAAGCTGGTTGAACTGGGCCGCAACGCCACCGGTACCCTGGTGCTGGAACGCTGCGCGATGGAGCCGCTGGAGCGGGGTTGGATCACCGACGGCAACATTGAGAAGTTCGACGAAGTTGCCGAGGCCGTGCGCCGGCTGGTAAAGAAAAGCGGAACCAAGACCAAGAACGTCGCCATGGCGCTGCCGCCGTCGGCCGTGATCACCAAGAAGATCATCCTGCCGGGCGGTCTGAGCGATGCGGAGCTGGAGTTGCAGGTGGAAGCCGAGGCCAACCAGTACATCCCCTTTCCGTTGGATGAGGTGAGTCTGGATTTTTGCGTGGTCGGGCCTAGCGTGGCGTCGGTCGGCGATTTGGACGTGCTGATCGCCGCCTCCCGGCGGGAAAAAGTCCAGGACATCCAGGGCCTGGCAGAGGCCGCAGGCCTCAAGCCGGTGATTGTGGACGTCGAGTCCTACGCTTCGCGCCTGGCAACAGCCCGGTTGATCGAGAGCTTGCCCAACAAGGGTGTGGGCACGATCGTTGCCTTGTTCGAAGTCGGCGCCCTGACCACCAGCATGCAGGTGATACGCGACGACGAGGTTCTGTACGACCGGGACCAGGCCTTTGGCGGCGCGCAGTTGACGCAGTTGATCGTGCGCCAGTACGGCTTCTCGGTGGAAGAGGCCGAAACCAAGAAACGCAGCGGCGAGTTGCCGGATGACTACGATGCCAGTGTGTTGCGGCCCTTCGTCGAAAGCATGGTGCAGGAAATCGGCCGGGCCCTCCAATTCTTCTTTACCAGCACGCCGCACAACAAGGTGGATTTCGTGATGCTGGCAGGCGGTTCGGCCGCTCTGCCCGGCCTCACGGCCGCCGTGACACAGCACACTACTTTCGCCTGCAGCCTGGTCAATCCATTTGACGGCATGGAAATCGGTGACAGCGTCCGGCTCAAGAAGATGACCCGTGAAGCGCCTTCCTACCTGACATCTTGCGGCCTGGCCCTGCGGAGGTTCCTGCAGTGATACTGATTAACCTGCTGCCGCACCGGGAGGCCGCGCGCAAGCGGCGCCGCGACGTATTCAACATTTCCCTGGGTACGGCCGCCCTGGCCGGTGGGCTGATCGCTGGTGGCGTGTTCCTGTGGTACCAGGCGCAAATCAGCTCCCAGCAGGACAAGAACCAGATTCTGCAGAGCGAGATCAAGAAGCTCGAAGCCCAGATCAAGGACATTGCCGGGCTGGAAGCCGAGATAGCCGGTTTGCGTGCGCGCCAACAGGCGGTGGAAGACCTGCAGTCCGACCGCAACCTGCCGGTACACCTGCTGACCGAGTTGGTCAAGCAACTGCCTGACGGCGTCTACATTGCCAGCATGCGTCAGGAAAACCAGGTCGTGACACTGCAAGGTGTGGCCCAGTCGAACGAGCGGGTGTCGGAGTTGTTGCGCAACCTGGCCAACAACACGCCCTGGTTCTCGCGTCCGGAACTGATCGAGATCGTCGCTGGCAGCGTGGCCCTGAGCCCGCGTGAGACCAAGCGCGTATCCAATTTCACGATCCGGGTGCGCCTGATGCGCTCCAGCGAAGCGCAAAAGGCTGCGCAAGCCGCCGCCTCGGCAGCGGCCGTGGCGTCTGCGGCCGCGCTGCCGGCGCCCGCACCGGCTGCCGCATCTGCGGCAAAGAAATAGCAGGTCCGCGCCATGGCAACCAAAGCATCCCGATCCATCGACTTCCAGGCACTGCAGGAAAAACTGCTGAGCCAGTTCCGCAGCCTTGATCCCAAGGACCCGTCTGCCTGGCCGGCATTCCCGCGCTACCTGATGTTCGTGTCATTGGCGGTGCTGGTTGTGGTCGTGCTCTGGTTTGCCTGGCTGACGAACTCGGAGGTCGAACTGGAAGCCGAGCAGGCCACCGAGGTCAAGCTGCGCGAAGATTTCAAGCTCAAGCTGACGCGCGCCGTCAATCTGGACGAATTGAAAAAGCAGCGCGAGCAGGTGTTGCAGTACGTGACCCAACTGGAGAAGCAGTTGCCCAGCAAGGCCGAAATGGATGCCCTGCTGTCTGACATCAATCAGGCTGGTCTGGGTCGCAGCCTGCAGTTTGATCTGTTCCGCCCGGGCCAGGTGATCGTCAAGGACTATTACGCCGAGCTGCCGATCGCGGTGCGCGTTACCGGCCGCTATCACGACATCGGCGCCTTTGCCTCCGACATCGCCAACCTTTCGCGGATCGTCACCCTGAACAATCTGACGGTGGTACCGGGGCGCGAGAACACCCTGAGCATGGATGCCACGGCCAAGACCTTCCGCTATCTGGACAAAGACGAGGTCAACTCGCAGCGCAAGGCCGCCACGCCGCCACCGAAGGAGACCAAGAAATGATGGCCCTGCGCGGTTTTGCAGGTTTGCTGGTGCTGGCTTTGCTGGCCGGCTGCAGCGCCTCGAGCGAGGATGCGCTGCGCCAATGGATGGTGGAGCAACGCAATCAGACACGGCCCAAGGTCACTCCGATTCCCGAACCCAAGCAGTTCAAGCCCGAGAGTTACAACCAGGTCAGTGCCACGGAGCCTTTCAGCAAGGAAAAGATGACGCAGGCACTGCGCAAGGAGTCGGCCCAGGTCACCGTCAACGGTGCCCTGGTGGCGCCGGAACTGGTGCGCCGCAAGGAGGCGCTGGAGTCGTTCCCGCTGGACACTATGGCCTTCGTCGGCAGTCTGGTGCGCACCGGCCAGCCGGTGGCGCTGGTCAAGGTCGACACCCTGCTGTACCAGGTGC
>JANMKM010000476.1:0-3737 GCA_031372035.1 Rhodoferax sp.
ATGAGCCGCTCGCCTGGCCGGGTGGAAGGCGCGGCAACACAGTTGCGCGAACTGGGCAACGACGCCATCGGCGTGGCAGCCGACGTGCGGCAGCCCCAGGCCGTGGAACAGGCTTTCGAGGCGGCCGTGTCGAAGTTCGGCCCTATCGACGTGCTGGTGTCCGGCGCGGCCGGCAACTTCCTGGCGAAGGCGCTGGACATGTCGCCCAACGCCTTCAAGACCGTGGTGGACATCGACCTGCTGGGCAGCTTCAACGTGCTGCGCCTGGCGCATCCGCACCTGCGCAAGCCGGGAGCATCCATCGTCCAGATTTCGGCGAGCCAGTCGTTCGTCGCAACGCCTTTCCAGGTCCATGTGTCGGCGGCCAAGGCGGGCATCGACATGTTGACCCGCGGCCTCGCGCTCGAATGGGGCGCCGACGGCATTCGCATCAATTCGATCATTCCCGGTCCTATCCAGGAAACGGAAGGGCTCAAACGCCTCGCGCCGACCGCCGAGACGCTGCAAGCCATGGCTGACCGCGTGCCACTCAAGCGCTTGGGGCGGCTGGAAGACGTGAGCCGCGTCGCGCTGATGCTGGCCAGCGATTGGGGCTCCTACATCACGGGCACCGTCATCTCGGTGGACGGTGGCCTGGGGCTGACGGGACCGCGTGACTTTTCGGCGGCCGCTGCGGCTACGCAGCGCGAGCGGAAGTTGGACCCCAATGAGTGGTTCAGCGGCCCTTGAAGTCGGGCTTGCGCTTCTCGTTGAAGGCGCGCACCCCTTCGAGCCGGTCCTCGGTGGCTACGAGGCGGTTGTAGGCCTCAATCTCGAACGCCAGCGCGTCGCCCAGCGACATGCGCAAGCCGCGCGACACCGACTGCTTGACCTGCCTGGTGGACAGCGGCGCGTTGCCCGCGATGAGGCGTGCAGTCTCCAGGGCCTTCGTTACCAGGATGTCGAGCGGCATGACCTCGTTCACCAGGCCCCATAGTTCAGCCTGCTGGGCGGTGAAAGGCTTGCCGGTCAGCACGTGCTCCTTGGCGCGACGCTCGCCGATGGCACGCGGTAGCGTCTGTGTGCCGCCGGCCCCGGGCATGATGCCGAGCTTGGCCTCGGGCAGCGCGAATTTCGCATGGTCGGCGGCATACAGGAAGTCGCAGCAGCAAGCGATCTCGCAGCCGCCGCCGAACGCTGCGCCGTTGATGGCGCCAATCATGGGTATCGGGCAATCGAGCAGCGCCCGCGCCATGCGCTCGAAAACCACGTGCTGCGCGGTCCATTCCTCGCTGCTCATGCCGTCGCGCTGCTTCAGGTCACCGCCGGCACAGAAGCCTTTGGAACCGGCTCCCGTCAGCACGATGCAGCGCAGCGCACCGGGCTGCATGGCGATGGACTCGAACAGGTCCACCAGGTCCAGGCCCAGCTGCGTGTTCAGCGCATTGAGCAGGTCAGGCCGGTTCAGCGTCACCAGCAGTACATGTTCGCCCCGCGGCTCGACCAGGAGGGTCTCGTAGTCCCTCTTCATGGTGCCTCCGCCGGGCCGAACATCGGTATCCTGGCGCCGCCCTCGGCTTCGACGAACCGAACCTGCACCCGCGTTCCCACGGGCGGCGTCGAGTCGCCGAAGTCCACCAGGTCGCTCATGACCGTGACGCCTTCGTCGAGCGTGACGTAGGCCACGCAGTAGGGCACGGGCACGCCCCTGCGCAGCAGGCTGGCGCTGTAGACCTGGCCCTGGCCACTGGAATCTTTCCATTCTGTCCTGTCCGAATGGCAATGGGGGCAGATGCTGCGCGGCGGATGGTGCGGCTGGCTGCAGGCCACGCAGTGCTTGTAAAGAAGACGGCCTTCGGCTGCCGCCTGGAAAAAGGGCTGCGCCTCCGGGTTGACCAGCGGCGCGGGAATCCTGCGGACGGGTATATCACTGCTCATACGGATACCTCCGTGCTGCGCACTGCGGTGCTATTCGCCTTGGGAGCGGCCCGGCGGCTCATACGCGCTCCAGGATGAGGGTGGCAGATGCATGCCGGCTGCCCAGCATGCCGCCCGTGCCCTGGGCCAAGCCGAGCGCGCAGTCCTTCACCTGCACCGCGGGATGGGCTTCACCGCGCAGCTGGCGCACGGCCTCGATGATCTTCGTCATGCCGCCGCGATTGGCCGGATGGTTGTTGCACAGGCCGCCGCCATCGGTGTTGATCGCCAGGCGCCCCTGGCCCGCGATGAGCTTGCCGTCCGCGACGAAGCGGCCGCCCTGCCCCTTCTCGCAGAAGCCCAAGTCTTCCAGCTGGATCAGCACGGTGATCGTGAAGCTGTCGTAGATCGATGCGTAGCGGATGTCGCCCGGCGTCACTCCCGCTTCGGAGAATGCCGCGGCGCCCGAAACCTTTGCCGCCGATGTGGTGATATCCATGCGTGCGCTGTTCAGGTAGCCCACGGACTCACCGCCACCCACGAGGCGCACCAGCGGGCGCTTCAGGCTGCGCGCGATCTCCGGCCGCGCGACGATCACGGCGCCGCCGCCGTCGCTCACCACGCAGCACTCCATGCGGTGCAGTGGATCGGCGATCAGGGGCGAGTTCAGCACGTCCTGCACAGTCACCAGTTCGCGCAGCATGGCGTTGGGGTTGTGCTGCGCATGGTGCGAGGCCGTGACCTTGATCCAGGCCAGTTGCTCGGCCGTGGTCCCGAACTCGTGCATGTGACGCTGCGCCGCCATCGCATAGCTGTTGATCGGCACCAGGCCGTAAGGCGACTCGAACGGCGCTTCCGGTGCGAGCAGGTTGTACGCCCGGGCCTGGGTGCCGCTGGAGCCCTCCGAACGTGGCCGGCCGGCCAGCGTGACCAGGGCGACGTTGCAATGCCCTGCCTCTATGGCCTGCGCTGCGTGCCGCACATGGATCAGGTACGAGGAGCCGCCGGTGTCGGTCGACTCCATGTAGCGCGGCTTCAGGCCCAGGTAGTCCACCATCGACAGCGGGCCGAGCCCGGGCGCGTCGCCCGCGCAGAAATATCCGTCGATGTCGCCCGCCTGCAGCCCTGCGTCCTGCAAGGCCCCGCGCGCCACTTCGGCGTGCAGCTGGGCCACGCTCTTGTCGGGCGCGTGGCGGGTTGGGTGCTCATACGCGCCGACGATGCAGGCGCGCTCGCTCTTGTTCATGAAGGCAGCCTCAGTACTTCGCGGGCCAGCACGTTGCGCTGGATCTCATTGGTGCCGCCGTAGATCGTCGCCGGCAGCGCGCGAAAGAATGGACCCAGCACGTCGATCTCTGCGTCGCCCACCCGGACCATGCCGGAGAGCTGCGCCATGGGACCTGCGGCACGGATCACCTCGTCGGCAATGGCCTGGAAACTCTCGGTGGAAACCACTTTCAGCATCGAGATGTCCGGCGGGACCGGCTCGCCGCGCTTGACGATATCGATAAAGCGTTCGTAGCACGCGGCATGGTCTTCCACCTGCATGCGCAGCTTCGCGAAGCGCTGCGCAAACGCCGGGTCCTGGTGCAAGCCGCGCGCATCCGCCACGCGCGACAGCACGCCAAGCGCGTAGTTCGGGTACTTGGGGCTGCCCAGGAAGATGCGCTCGAAACCAAGCAGCGCCTTCGCGATGCTCCAGCCCTCGTTGGCGCCGCCCACGAGGTTCGCGGCGGGCACGCGCACGTTCTCCAGGAACACCTCGCACAGTTCGCTGTGGCCGGCGACGTCGTTGATGGGGCGCACGCGGATGCCCGGGTCCTTCATGTCGACCAGCAGGA
>JANMKM010000477.1:0-2113 GCA_031372035.1 Rhodoferax sp.
CACGCCCAGCAGACCCTGCCGCTAGTGGGGCTGGTCGTGGCCGGCGTCAATGCCAGGAGCGCGTCGCGCATGGTGTGGACCGCCACGGCCGCCTATGTGCTGCTGTTCGTGGCGGCCCTGGCAGGGGGGCTGGCGGGGCGCCTGTGAAGCAAAGACACTGTGGTCGGGCCCCAGGTCTCAGTTCAGGCACAGATCTGCGCGCCGGCTACGAAGTCTTCGGACGGCTGGATCACTTTCCGGCCGGTGCCCGGCGCTTATTCATGCGAAAGACACTCCAGAGCAATGCGCCTGATCCAACGCCGTGCTCCACGCCTTGAAGGGATGTCAACCAGACCTGTACCAGGATGGCAAAGTCGTGCTGGTGCCGATGCCCGGACACACACCGGGATCGGTGGGCCTGTTTGTCACCGTGGATTCAGGAAAGGTGTACTTCTTCATTGGCGATGTGGCCTGGACCGTGGCAGCCCTGCAGCAGGGCAAACCAAAGTTCTGGGTGGCGGGCAAACTGGTCGATGGCGACGCGCAGCAGACGCAGAGCACGCTGGAAAAGGTGAGAGCGCTGATGCAAGCCGAACCGGCCCTGGTGGTTGTTCCGGCGCATGACAGCGCAGTGCAGGACGGGTTGGGCTACTTCCCTGCCTGGGTGAAATGAAGGCCCCAGACGGGCAGTGTGGACGCTTGCGCATCTGCAGTGATGCCACGGCCGTCTGTCGGCAGCCTCAACTTTCGTTTTGGACGCTGATGCTGATCCAACGTGGCGGCATCAAACACGTGAACCCTTTCGGGCATGCAGCGCCTCTAGGCAAGCGTCACCCACTCTTCATCAGGTTGCCAGCATGTACTGCAGTCGTTCAGTTTCTGTCCATTTGTTGCGTGGCGCCGCCGCCATCAGCTTGATCTTTGCCGCTTCGTCCTTGAGCATTTACGGCTTGCTGTGGTCTGCCGCAGCGGGTGTCGGGGCCATCGTGCTCTTGCGCGGTTGCCTCATGTGCTGGCTGATGGGGTTGTTCGAGACACTGCAGCAGAATCGATGCAAGAAAAGCGGAGCGTGATCGCCGTCAGTCGAGTCCGCCATCGTGCTTCTCTCCGGCCAAGGGTGTTACACGTATGACGGGGCGGGATTCGAATTCATGCGACTACTCCGCCAGGCGCGACCGGCCTTCACGAAAACGGTGGCGACTGGCAACACTCTTGCAAGCATCTGCGAGGCTCCCGCTACCATGTGCGCGGAGCACTTGACCGCTACTTGGTTGAACGTGGACGCCTGCGTAGTCCGACCATGCCCGCCAGTGCCAACGCCAAAAGCGAAAGAGACGCGGGTTCCGGCACTATTGCCGAGGTCGGCTCGGCGTCTGAACGAACAGTAACGGTGTTTGCTGGAGCTGAGACGAAGAAGTCTGGTCTGTCAGATCATCGAGACGCAAAAGGGCAGTTCTCGCCGGGGCGGCGGTGAGTGACAGTGCCACGGTGGCGAGGACGCACAGGCGCCGGGCAAACACACGTGCAGTTGCTGACGATACGTTGTGGAGATTTGGCACAGGCCGCCGCACCGTGTTCAATGCATTGCCAACAGCAGCCATCGCGGGCTCGACCCCCACGGCGATGGCACCGAACGCACGCAGTGCAAAAGCCTTGTATTCAGCAAGGTCGTGCCGTCGGCCCTGATGCGCGCGCGCAATGTCAGGCATCCTCGTTGCACACCGGGTTCCGGACCACTGCCTGCATCCTCACTCACGCATGACCATGCGCCATCTATTGCTCCTTGTCACACTCGCCGCCATGCCACTGCTCAGCCACGCGATCGAAGAACCCGATTACGAGGTCGTCAGGAAGATCGGCAACGTGGAGTTGCGCCAATATGCGCCGTACCTCGTGGCCGAGGTGGTGCTGGACACACCGGCTGAAGAAGCAGGCAACCAGGCCTTTCCC
Organism: Rhodoferax sp.; assembly: GCA_031372035.1. Lineage (GTDB taxonomy): Bacteria > Pseudomonadota > Gammaproteobacteria > Burkholderiales > Burkholderiaceae_C > CAISIP01. Next base: position 1,930 of record JANMKM010000477.1, read on the forward strand.
ATCCTGGCCAGCTACATCTTCGGCAAGAACAAGGGCGAGAAGAAGTTCGAGATGACCGCACCGGTCACCCAGGTGGCCGCACCGGTCACCCAGGTGGCCGCACCGCAGCGGCTGGAGATGACCGCCCCGGTGACGCAGACCGCGGTGCCGGGGGCTGCCGGCAGCTACCTGATCCAGTTCGTGC
>JANMKM010000522.1:0-9686 GCA_031372035.1 Rhodoferax sp.
TTCAAGGCCAACGGCAACAAGTACGTCGCCAGCCCCTGAGGCCAGGGCCGCACCTGGAGCGCTACATGTTTGGTAGCGCTCCGTGCTTTATCCATGCGCCTTTTGGCCATTTCTTGCAGGAGACTCAAACCATGGATGTGCAAAACTATCTGGACTTTGACGGCCGCTGTGAAGAGGCGCTGGAGTTCTACCGCGCTGCGCTCGGCGCCGAGATCACGCGCCTGATGCGCATGTCGGACAGTCCCGAGCCGCATCCGCCGGGCATGATGCCGCCGGGTACCGAGAACAAGGTGATGCATGCCACGTTGCGCGTCGGCAGCACCACGCTGATGGCGTCTGACGGCCGCTGCCAGGGCAAGCCGGCGTTCCAGGGCTTCTTCCTGTCGATCAGCGCCCCGGACGAGGCTGGCGCCGACCAGTTGTTTGCTGCGCTGTGTGATGGCGGGCAGGTGCAGATGCCGATGGCCAGGACTTTCTTCAGTGCCCGCTTCGGCATGCTGAAAGACCGCTTTGGCGTAGGCTGGATGGTAATGGTGGCGCCCGCCGCCTGAGGGCCAGCGGCGCGCGCGCTCATGCGCGCTTGTGGCGGCTGGCGAACACGCTGCCACTGCCCAGGATCAGGGCCAGGGTCCAGAACGCCGGCACCATGCCGGCGGCGGCGCCGAGTCCGCCGAACAGCAGGGGTAGGAAAGTCTGGCTGGCGTTCATCAACGTGGCGCGCACGCCGATGGCTTCACCGGTGCGGCCGTGGGGTGCCACCTTGTGGATCAGACTCATCACCATCGGCTGGGTGGAACCCAGCCCCAACCCCAGCACGAAGGCCAGTGCCAGCAACACCGGCACCGATACCACCAGCGGAAACAGCAGGTAGACCGTGGCCGTGATGGCCAGCGCCGCGGTCAGCGTCTGCCACTCGGTCATCCTGCGGTTCAGCTCTGGCATGGCCAGTCGCACGACAAAGGTGGCAACGCCGAAGCAGCCCATGATCAGGCCGATGGTCGAGGCCGACAGGCCGATGCGCGCGCCTTGCACCGGCACCATGAAGGTGAACATGTCCCAGCCCATGTTGAGCAGGCCGCTGACGATGAACACCGCCCGCAGTGGCGCGTCGCGCACCAGGTCCAGCACGTGGGCATCGTGTGGCCGAGGCGCCGGTGCAAGCTGTGCCGGCACGGACTTGCGCACCCAAGCCAGCAGCCCCAGAGCGGCCAGCGAGAACGACGCCAGGATGGCAAAGGTGGGGCCGTGGCCGGCATGGTCGATGGCGAAGCCGGCAATCACCGGCCCGAGCACGGTGGAAGTGGAAAAACCCAGCGCCAGCAAGGTGAAGGCCCGGGTCCGGGTTTCGGGCGTGCTGGCATGGCCCACGGCATTGCTGATCGACACGTGCATCATCATGAAGCCGCTGCCCAGCAACACGCTGCAGACGCAAAGGGTGGCAATCGACCCATGGAAGAACGGCAGCAAGGTGCCCAGAGCGACCACAGTCAGCGCGATTGCGGCCGGGCGCACGATGCCGACGCGGTCAGACCAGCGGCCGATGGGCACCGAGACCAGCATCGGCAGCACCGACAGCAGGCTCACCAGCATGCCGACGGTGAAGGTGGATGCCTGGAGCTGGATGGCGTAGAGCGTCAGTGCCACCCGGCCGCCGGTGAAGCTGATGTGCGAGAGCACCATCATGGCCACCAACGCCAGCAGTCGGGCCACGGCCAGCGGCGGGTGTCGAACCGGATCTGTCATACCAGCCGGTAATGGTATGCGATGCGGCTCAGCGGCGTGTCGCGCCGCTGCGGGAACGAGGGGTGGGCTGCGACCTGGCCCTAGTCAGGCATGTAGGCCACGCGGTCGTGGTCCTCGTCGGCTTCGATGCCCATTGCTGGCACCAGACCTTCGTCGTCCAGGTCGAGTGCCAGTTCCTCAGGCGTCAGCTGCTCTTCGCTGTCCTGCTCCGGCAGTACCGGGATGCTTTTCGATCGATGGTTCATGGTGCGCTCCTGCTCCTGAAGGCACCATCATCCGCCAATCGGCAGCTTTTTCAAGGTGGACAAGGGCCGCCTTGGGTGTGGGAAACGGCTGACAGTGGCAGCGCTGTGCGCGCCGCCCAATGGTCATACCATACTATCGTTGACCCCAATAGCCGGGGCCGGCGCTCTGGTCTACATTGCGGCCTTCGGTGCGGCACGGATGCCGCCCAACCAGGAGATCTCCATGACCCGTTCGCCTCGCCGTTCCTTCATCGCCCATACCGTGGTGGCCCTGGCCGGCCTGGCCGCGCTGGCCGCTGCGCTGCCGGTGCAGGCACAGGGTTTCCCAAGCCGTCCGATCACGTTGATCGTGCCCTGGGGCGCGGGTGGTGGCACCGATGCCACGGCCCGCATCATCGGCAGCTTGCTGGAGAAAGACCTGGGCCAGCCCATAACCGTGGTGAACCGCACCGGCGGCAGCGGCGTGGTGGGGCATGCGGCCATCGCCTCGGCCGCGCCCGATGGCTACACCATCGGCCTGGCCACGGTGGAAATTGGCATGATGCACTGGCAGGGCCTGACCGAACTGACCGGCGCTTCCTACACGCCGCTGGGCCTGGTCAATGCCGACCCGGCAGCGATCCAGGTGCGGGCCGACTCACCCTACAAGAGCGTGAACGAGCTGCTGGCGGCGATCAAGGCCAATCCGGGCAAGATGAAGGCTTCCGGCACTGGCCAGGGCGGCATCTGGCACCTGGCCATTGCCGGGCTGCTGCGGGACCAGAAGATCGACCCGGCCAGCGTGCCCTGGGTGCCGAGCAACGGCGCGGCCCCTGGCTTGCAGGACATGATTGCCGGGGGCATTGACATTGCCCCGGTGTCGCTGCCCGAAGGCCGTTCGCTGATCGATGCCGGCAAGGTCCGGGCCCTGGCCGTGATGGATGCCAAGCCGTCCAGCCTCTATCCGGCGGTGCCGACGCTCAAGGCAGCCACCGGCAGTGACTGGTCAATGGCGGCCTGGCGCGGCCTGGTGGCGCCCAAGGGCATACCGGCCGAGGCTCGCGACAAGCTGGCCGCCGCCATCCGCAAGGTGGCTGCCAGCAAGGACTACACCGAGTTCATGGCCAGCCGCGGCTTCGGCGTGATCTATGCCTCACCCGATGACTTCGCCAAGTTCATGGCCAAGTCCGACAGCGAACTCGGCGCCACGATGAAGGCCGTAGGCATCGCCAAGTGAAATTGAACGACGCGGTCTTTGGCCTGCTGTTGCTGGCCCTGGGCCTGACCGTGCTGACGGTGGTGCAGGGCTTCCCGAAGATTCCCGGGCAGCAGGTAGGCCCGGCCCTGTTTCCGGGGCTGATTGCCGTGGGCTTGTGCGTCGGCGGCCTGGTGCTGCTGGTGCGTGGCTGGCGCGTGCGCGCTGCCGTGCCCTGGCTGCAGATGGATGCCTGGGTCCGCTCGCCCCGGCATTTGCTGGGCTTTGTGGTGCTGCTGGCCAGCGTCGTTGGCTACATGCTGCTGGCGGACCGCCTGGGCTTCATCATCACGGCCACAGTGCTGCTGACGGCGAACTTGCACGTGTTGCGCGTGCCACTGGGCAGGTCCTTGCTGATTGCAGTGATCGCAACGCTGCTGATCCATGTCGCTTTCTACAAACTGCTGCGGGTGCCATTGCCCTGGGGTGTGCTGGTGAACTACGCGTGGTAGCCGCCGCTTTGCGGCAACAACTGTGAGGCAGACGCCATGTGGACTGCGGTAGGTCAGGCCTTTGCCATGGTGTTCGAGCCCTACACCATCATGGTGATGGTGCTGGCATCGTTCTACGGCTTGTTTGTCGGTGCCGTGCCGGGCCTGACGGCCACCATGGCCACCGCGCTGCTGGTGCCGGTGACTTTCTTCATGGCGCCGATTCCGGCCATAGCGGCCATCGTCACGGCCACGGCCATGGCGATTTTCTCGGGCGACATTCCCGGCTGCCTGCTGCGCATTCCGGGCACGCCGGCCTCCGCTGCCTACACCGACGAAGCCTACGCCATGACGAAGAAGGGGCAGGCCGAGCTGGCGCTGGGCGCGGGCCTGGTGTTCTCGGCCGTGGGCGGCCTGTTCGGCACGGCGGTGCTGATTTTGGCGGCACCGGCCTTGGCCGACTTCGCCACCCGCTTCAGTTCTTTCGAATACTTCTGGCTGGTGCTGCTGGGCCTGACCTGCGCCGTGTTCATCACCTCGGACCGGCCGCTCAAGGGCCTGATCACGTTGTTCCTGGGGCTGTTGGTGGCCTGCGTCGGCCTGGGTAACCCGGCGGGCTTTCCGCGCTTCACCTTCGGCAACACCGAGATGACCGGCGGCATTGGCATGATCGCCATGATGATCGGCATGTTTGCCATCTCCGAGATCATCCGCTTCGTGGTTGACACTTCGCCGCCGGCCGAACTGGTGGTGGAGAAGGTGGGCAACGTGTTCAAGGGCCAGTGGGAGCTGGCGAAGAAGTATCCGGTGCAGATCCTGCGTGGCAGCAGCCTGGGCACACTGGTGGGCGCGCTGCCCGGGGCCGGCGCCGACATTGCGGCCTGGATGTCCTATGCCATGAGCAAGAAGTTCTCCAAGGAGCCGGAGAAGTTCGGTACCGGCCATGTGGAAGGCATTGTGGAGTCGGGCTCGGCCAACAACAGTGCCCTGGCCGGCGCCTGGATTCCGGCACTGGTGTTCGGCATTCCGGGGGATTCGATCACGGCGATCGTGATCGGTGTGCTCTACATGAAGAACATGAACCCCGGCCCGTCGCTGTTCACCACCAACCCGCAAAACATCTACGCCGTGTTCCTGCTGTTCATCGTGGCCAACATCATCATGATCCCGATGGGCATCCTGTGCATCAAGGCCTCCAAGCGCATCCTGAAAGTGCCGCGCAACGTGCTGATGCCTATCATCCTGCTGTTCTGCGTAGTCGGTACCTTTGCCATCAACAACTCGATGTTCGAGGTGGGCGTGATGCTGGTGGCCGGCCTGATTGCCTACTTGCTGGAGTCCAACGATTTTCCGATAGCACCCGCCATCCTGGGCGTGGTGCTCGGCGGCATGCTGGAGGAGAACTTCATCACTTCGATGATCAAGTCCGACGGCGCGCTCACGGCATTCGTCAGCCGGCCCATCGCCGCTACGCTGGCGGCCGTGACGATCCTGGTGTGGCTGATGCCGGCGCTCACGGCGCTGCTGCGCCGGCGTGGTGTTGCGCCCGAACTGGCGCCCAAGTAGAACAGCAACCGCGCCCGACTAGTTACGGATTCAGGAGCGCTCCGCTCTTGCTGGATGCGGCTCGCAGCCCAGTATCCTCAACGCTGCGTCTTGTCCTTGGCGTTCTGGGCCTCGATCCGTTCGCGCGCCTCGGCCCAGTCGTTGTCGCTCCATTGACGTAGCTCGTAGAAATTGCCGCCGGTGCCCAGTGCCTGGCCACCGTCCATCATGATGCTCTGGCCGTTGATCCAGTCGCATTGCCCCGGCGCCAGCAGGAAGGTGGCCAGGTTCTGCAGTTCGCTCATCTGGCCCACGCGTGCCATCGGGTTGGTCTTCTTGCTGCGCTCACCGGGTTGCTCGCCCGGGTTCAGGCGCTTGCTCATGCCTTCGGTCGGAATTTCGCCCGGGCCTACCGCATTGAGCCGGATGCCAAAGCGCGCCCATTCGGTGGCCAGGGACTTGGTCATGACTTCGATGCCGGCCTTGCTCATGGCGGATGGCACCACAAACGGGCCACCGTTGTCGACCCAGGTGACGATGATGCTCATCACGCTGCGGTAAGGCATGCCGTGGGTCCAGCGGCCCTCCTTGGCGTCGGCCACCCAGCGCTTGCCAATGGCCTGTGTGACATAGAAGGTGCCGTGGAACACGATGCCGGCAATGGCGTCAAAGCCGCGCGGTGACAGCATTTCGGTGGGCGAGATGAAGTTGCCGGCGGCGTTGTTCACCAGGCTGGTCAGGCCACCGGTGGCCCAGAGTTCGGCCACCATTTCCTCCACGCTCTGGGCGATGCGGATGTCGACGCCAAAGGTGTCGATGCGGCGCTGCGGGAACTGCGCCCGCCATGCAGCGGCGGTTTCGTCGCATACCGCCTTGCGCCGGCCGCAGATGGCCACGTCGGCCCCCAGGCTCAGAAAACGCTCCGCCATGGCCTTGCCCAGACCGGTGCCGCCGCCAGTGACCAGAATGCGCTGGCCGGCCATCAGGTTGTCGTTGAACATGTGTTGTGTCTCCAGAGTTATGGATGCTGGCGCAAGTCGCTTGCAGAAAGCGCGGAACGCTCCTGAATGCGTAGCAAAGCGAAGTGGTTCTCAGCGCTGGAACAGGCTGTACCGGCGCAGGCCCAGGGCCAGCAGGGCACTCGCTACCAGCAACGCGCTGCCGGGTTCTGGCAAGTCACGGAACTGGAAGCTGTCGGCCACCCAGTTGACGCCGTACTGGCCCACCGCGTGCCGGTCAATGCGGTAGCCGGTGATGCCGCTCAAGTCCGCAAAGCTACTGGTGTCAACGAAGGACAGCGGCTCGGCCTGGCCGTCATGGGTTTCGGGCAGGTCGAACACCACACTGGCAAGTTCCGTGGCGCCGGCCAGTGCCACCAGCGTGATCTGATCCGCGCCACCGCCAAAGCCGTAGTACTCGTTGCGACCGAACCAGGCGCCGTCGAGGATCAGGTTGGTAGTGATCAGCAGGCCGGAGCTGCCGTCCTGGTTGGCTACAAAGTAATGCCCGGACTTCGGAATGCCGAACACCGGTCCGGCCGGCGGGTCGACCCGGTACTCGTCGCCGGCCACGCTCAGCCTGGCGTCCCACAGGATGCCCTGGTACTCCAGGCTGTTGAAGGCGTTGGTGTACTGCAGGCCGGTGGCAGCATTCAGCGCTGGCGGCAGTGGCAGGTCGTCAAAGGTGGCCACCACGTCGGCGTGCGCCAGTGGCGCGGCAGCGAGCAGCGTAGCGCAGAAGGCCGCCGGCAACAGCCAGCTGCGGGTTTGACGAGATGGGAAGTGCATGCGCTGATTTTGCCGGCTGCCAGTCGGTCGGGCAAGCCGCTGCTGCTGCCTGTAACAAACAAGTTTGCTTCAGACCAGCAGCCCGGTAAACATCGGGCGCACATACAGGTCCGCCACCATGGCTTCCTGTACGCCCGGCACCCAGCGCGGCAGTTCGGCCGCGGCATTGACCATGGCCACCAGCACCTGCGCCGCAATGCCGGGGTCCAGCGGCCGGATCGAACCGTCCATCATGCCGTCGACGATCACACTGACCATGCGCTCGGTCAGGCCCTGCATGGTCTTGCGCACCCGCGCCCGCTGCGCCTCATCGGGCAAGGCGCTGGTGGCGGTGATGCGCAGCAGTGGCCCCTGCGCCGACAGCTGGAACCGGGTCAGCGCCCGGGTGGCGGCACAGGCCCGGTCCCAGCCGTTGCCGGGGCTGGCCTCGGCCAGGCTCAAGGCGCGGCGCAAGACCGCAAAGCTGCGCTCGAAGCAGGCCGAGATCAGGTCCTGCTTGTTGTCATGGTGGTGGTAGAACGAACCCTTTGTCACGTTCAGGCGGGCCGAGATCTTGTCCACCGATGCCCCCCGGTAACCCTGCTCATTCACCAGTTCGGTCGCGGCCCGCAGAAAAGGCTCCGCCGTCTGTTCGGTGGCAATCTCCAGATGCCAGTCGGCCTCCTGTTGGGTCAGGGGCCAGCGCGAGCCGGCAGCGCCCAGGCCATGCACCAGGATGTCACTGACGCGCTCAGCGATGCGCGCGTACTCCTCGGGCTCGTAGCGGCCGATCCAGCCACGCAGGCTGTTGGCCACCGACAGCAGCATGTGGGTGCGGGCATTGAGATGTTCGCGTGGCCAGGCGCTGGTTTCCGGTCCGCGCAGCAGCCCGCGCAGGTTGCGGAACATGGTGGTGTATGCACCAAATACGGTCTCGATCTGCGGGCTTGGCAGTGCCCGCAGGTCGCTGAACAGGATCAGTGCACCCTGGCGGCCACGCTCGATGTCGGCCAGCAAGCTGGCGTAGTCGCCCAGGAAACGCTGCAGCCGCGCCTGAGCCGTGGGTGCCGCGGCGGCCTGGCTGATGAGAGTGTCGAATACCGCGATCGCCCGCAGAAAGCAGGCTGTGGCCAGGTCCTCCTTCTTGCGGTAGTAGTAGGTCACGCTGTTGGTCACCAGCCCGACGCTGGCGGCAATGTCGGACAGCGTGGTGCCCTTGACACCCTGCTGGTTGAACAGGGCGGCCGCAGCGCCCAGGATCGCTTCGCGCTTGGCTGCAAAGCGCAGGGTTTTTTCGGTGTGGCCGCTGGGCATATTGGAATACATGGTACGCCCGGTTTTGGCAGGCGGCTTATGGGAATATGATGACTGGCCGGTGCTTGGAAAACCAGGTTTGTCAGGGATTTCCCTAGTGCCGGCGCACGCGCGGCGCCGAGTCCATAAAGATAGCGAGGAGAACCATGAACTTCACCATGTCGGAAAACCAGGTGTACTGGCGCGACCGCGTCATCGCCTTCATGCAGGCCCATGTCTATCCGGCGGTGCCTGTCTACCAGGCCCAGATGAAGGCCTTTGGCGAGCAGCGCTGGCAGGTGGTGCCGGTGGTCGAGGAGCTCAAGGCCCGGGCCAAGGCGGATGGCTTGTGGAACCTGTTCCTGCCGCGCGATTCGCTGCCCGCCGACAGCCCCTACCGCGGCGCCGGCTTGACCAACCTGGAATACGCCGTCTGTGCCGAGGAGATGGGCAGGGTCGGCTTTGCCTCGGAGGTGTTCAACTGTTCGGCGCCCGACACCGGCAATATGGAGGTACTGGCCCGCTACGGCTCGGAGGCCAACAAGGCCGAGTGGCTCCAGCCCTTGCTGGCTGGCGCGATCCGCTCGGCCTTTCTGATGACCGAGCCCGACGTCGCTTCGTCCGACGCCACCAACATCGAGACCTCGATCCGGCGTGACGGCGACCACTATGTGATCAACGGCCGCAAGTGGTGGTCCTCGGGCGTGGGCGACCCGCGCTGCAAGCTGGCAATCGTGATGGGCAAGACCGATGCGACGGCGCCCAAGCACTCGCAGCAGTCCCAGATTCTGGTGGACCTGGGCACTCCGGGCATCGAGGTGGTGCGCATGCTGCCGGTGTTCGGCTTTGACGATGCGCCCCATGGCCACGCCGAGGTGGTGTTGCGCGATGTGCTGGTGCCGGTGGGCAACTTGCTGCTGGGCGAGGGCCGGGGCTTCGAGATTGCCCAGGGGCGCCTCGGCCCGGGGCGCATCCACCACTGCATGCGCACCATCGGCAGCGCTGAGGTGGCACTGGAGAAGATGGTGCGCCGGCTGCAGTCGCGGGTGGCGTTCGGCAAGCGCATCTCGGAGCAATCGGTCTGGGAGGAGCGGGTGGCCCATGCCCGCATGGACATCGAGATGACGCGGCTGCTGTGCCTGAAGACGGCGGACATGATGGACAAGGTGGGCAACCGCCAGGCCCGCGCAGAAATTGCGATGATCAAGGTGGCAGGACCGCGGGCTGCGCTCAGAATCATTGACGACGCGATCCAGGCTTTTGGCGCTGCCGGCGTCAGCACCGATGCCGGCCTGGCCAAGCAGTACGCCAGTATGCGCACCATGCGCCTTGCAGACGGCCCGGACGAGGTACATAACCGGACCATCGCCCGGCTGGAGTACGGCCGCTATCGAGACGTGCCCGCAGCCACCAGCCTCGGTCAATGACG
>JANMKM010000546.1:0-27116 GCA_031372035.1 Rhodoferax sp.
GGTGGCGCTGGTGTTCTTCGTCGGTTTCATGGTCAAGATGGCCCTGTTGAGCCGCTGAACCATGAGCCGTAAGGGCGCCAATCTGCAGATGTTGGGCAAGCTGGCCGTGGTTACGGCTGGCATGTTTGCCTTCGGCTACGCCCTGGTGCCGCTGTACAAGACGATCTGCGAGGTTACCGGCATCAACATACTGGCTCTGGGCGAGCGCGAGGTGCCGGGCAACAGCTCCAAGGTGGCGGCCAATACCCAGGTTGACCTGAGCCGAACCATCACGGTTGAATTTGACGCCAATGCGCGTGGACCCTGGCAGTTCAAGCCGGGGCAGAGCACGCTCAAGGTGCATCCGGGTGAACTGGCGACGGTGATGTACGAGTTTCAGAATACGCAGAGCCGGCGCATGTCGGCGCAGGCGATTCCCAGCTACGCCCCGCACCAGGCCATGGCGCACTTCAACAAGATCGAGTGCTTCTGCTTCCAGCAGTACACATTGGAGCCGGGCGAGAAGAAGAGCTGGCCGGTGGTATTCGTCATCGACCCGAAGCTGTCGAAGGACGTGAGTACCATCACCCTGTCATACACCTTTTTCGAGGTCGGCTCGGGAGTTCCGCCGGCGCCTTTGGCAGCCAGCGACAAGGTGACCGCGCCGCTGCCGGAGAAGCGCACATGAGCGCCGCCGGGCCATTCCCAGGGGCGACAACGACGTTGCGGAGCAGACGCGCAAATGCGCGCAGCGCTTGTGATGTCGTAGCCAATACCGCAGTGCGGCACACCAAGGTTTCCCAATGAGCGGACCGGCGGCAGTTGAGCGCAAGCCCTCGGTGCTGCGCAGCATCAAGATGGTGGCCTGGTCGTTCGTGGGCATCCGCAAGGGCAGCGAACTGCAGGAAGACATGGCGCGGGTCAACCCGTTTCAGGTGATCGCGGTGGGCATTGCAGGTGCGGTGGTACTGGTGATCAGCCTGATCCTGCTGGTGAACTGGGTTGTGGCCAAGTAGCCGGAACAGCAGACATGGAAACTAGAGTTTTGGAAGGACTGGAGAGAGTATGAGTTCGAATACACACGCAGGCACACCACATTACTTCGTGCCCCCTCCATCTCGCCATCCTGCCATGGCGGCGCTAGGCCTGTTCTTCGTGATCCTGGGTGCCGGCCAATGGATCAATGGTGCCGACTGGGGCAAGTATTCGCTGTTGTTCGGCCTCCTCTGGTTCTTGGGCGTGCTGTACCAATGGTTCAGTCAGGCCATCGGCGAGAGCGAAGGCAAGATGTATGGCCACAAGGTAGACCTGTCATTCCGCTGGAGCATGAGCTGGTTCATCTTCTCGGAAGTGATGTTCTTTGGCGCGTTTTTCAGTGCCTTGTGGTGGATTCGCGCCCATTCGGTGCCGGAACTCGGCAACCTGGACAACGCCGTTTTGTGGCCGGGCTTCAAGGCCGCATGGCCGACGCTGATGGCAGGCTCCACGGCCTCGCCCGCCGGCATCATCGAACCGTTCACCACCATGACGCCGTTCTGGTTGCCCACCATCAATACGGCACTGCTGTTGAGTTCGGGCGTGACCCTGACCATCGCCCACCACGCGCTGATCGGCGGGCAGCGTGGCCGCACCATCGGCTTCATGTGGCTGACGGTGGCGTTGGGCTTGACCTTCCTGGTGGTACAGGGCTACGAGTACTACCATGCCTACCAGGGTATGAACCTGAAGCTGTCTTCCGGCGCGTATGGCTCCACCTTCTTCATGCTCACCGGTTTCCATGGCTTTCACGTGTTCATTGGCATGCTGATGCTGCTGTTCATGACGCTGCGGCTGCAAAAGGGCCACTTCACGCCGGAGCGCCACTTCGGTTTCGAGGGCGCTGCCTGGTACTGGCACTTTGTGGACGTGGTCTGGCTGGGTCTTTATATCCTGGTGTACTGGATGTAGGGCCGGCGCTGGCCGCACCTCAAAAAAAGGCACCGCGCGCGGTGCCTTTTTGATTGGCAAGCCGATGTGGTCTGCTGGTAGCGTCTTGGGGTTCAGCGGCCAGCCGGAATGCCGGTCGGCTGGATGTAGCCAAACTTCCAGGCCAGCAAAACGCAGATGAACAGCAGTACCGACATGCCAACCCGCAACGCCAGTGCCCAGGCCATCTTTCTGGATTTGGTGTCCCGCGTGGCCGAGCCGCGCATCATGAAGAACAGAGCGAAGCCCAGGCTGGCGATGATCGCGGCGAAGGCGGCTATGACAAGGTATTTCATGTCCGAGATTATCCCGTGCGAAATGCCTTGACCCGCTTCTGGCTGATTGGTGCTGCCGCACTGGCAGCGCTGTTGCTGACCCTGGCCCTGGGGCGCTGGCAGCTGGACCGGGCGGCGCAGAAGGAAGCGGTGCAGCTGGAACTGCAGCAGCGCTCTGGGCTCGCACCGCTCGACACCGCCGGTTTCCTGGCGTTGCCGGATGCGCTGGCCCAGGTCCACCGGCCGGTGCAGCTGCGTGGCACCTGGCTGCCCGGGCACACCGTATTTCTGGACAACCGGCAAATGCAGGCCAAGCCCGGCTTCTATGTGCTGACGCCGATGCAGCTGGCGCAGAGCCAGGCAGTGGTGCTGGTGCAGCGCGGCTGGGTAGCACGCAACTTTGTGGACCGCAGCAGTGTTCCGGCGATCCATACGCCCGCCGTGGAGGTGCTGGTGGAGGGGCGCATTGCCCCACCTCCGTCCAAGTTATATGCCTTCGGCGGCGAGGAACGCACGGCGATCCGGCAAAATCTGGACATGGCGCAGTTTGCCGCCGAGCTGGGCCGGCCATTGCTGGCCGCGAGCATCCTGCAGACCGGCGCAGGCGCGGACGGCATGTTGCGCGACTGGCCGGCACCGGCATCGGGTGTGGAAAAGCACTACGGCTATGCCTTTCAATGGTTCGGCCTGAGCGCCCTGATCGTGATCCTTTATGTCTGGTTCCAAGTTGTTAGAAGATTCAAATAACCAGCCGCTGGGTCTGACGATCTACAGCCTGCCGACACCGCAGCAGGCGGTGGGTGAGCCCCAGCGCCAGACCGCGGCCGGGCGCTGGAAGATGCTGCTGGTGCTGCTTGTTTGCGCCGCGCCGGTGGTGGCGTCCTATTTCACCTATTACGTGTTACGGCCCGATGGCCGGCGCAATTTCGGCGAGCTGATCGACCCGCAACGCCCCCTGCCGGAGCTGGCTGCCACTGCGCTCGATGGCCAGGTGCGCAGCCTGCGCAGTCTGCATGGGCAGTGGCTGCTGCTCAGCGTGGGCAGTGCTGCCTGTGACGCTGCCTGCCAGCGCAACCTGTACCTGCAGCGCCAGCTGCGCGAGAGCCTGGGCAAGGACAAGGACCGGGTGGACTGGGTCTGGCTGGTGTCCGATACCGAGCCGGTAGCTGCCGCTCTGCTGCCTGCTTTGCGCGATGCCACGGTGTTGCGGGTGCCGGCACAGTCGCTGGCACAGTGGCTGGCACCAGAGCCGAACCATGCCTTGCCGGAACACCTGTACCTGGTCGATCCACTGGGCAACTGGATGATGCGTTTCCCGGCGAATCTCGATGCCCCCGGTGCCCAGAAGGCCAAGCGCGACGTCGAACGTGTGCTGCGGGCCTCTGCGTCCTGGGACCGCGCTGGTCGTTGAACCGCATCCAGCCATGAACTCCATTCCCGCCTACAACCTGGCTCCCGCCCTGCACCTGATGCTGGCCGGTGCGACGCTGGCGCTGGCGCCGCTGCTGTGGATCTGGTGGCGCAACCGCTACGTGGCGCCGATGCGCCGCCTGCACAGCCTGACCCTGGTGATCCTGTTTCTCACCTTTGACCTGGTGCTGTTTGGCGCCTTCACCCGCCTGAGCGACTCGGGCCTGGGTTGTCCGGACTGGCCGGGCTGCTATGGCAATGCCAGCCCGATGGGGGCCCACGAGCACATTGCGGCCGCCCAGAGCGCCCAGCCCACCGGCCCCGTGACGCAACACAAGGCCTGGATCGAGATGGTGCACCGCTATCTGGCCACAGCCGTCGGTGCCCTGATTCTGGCGCTGACAGCGCTGAGCTGGCGCGAGCGCCTGCGCGGTACGCGCCAGGCGCAGGTCCATCCCGGGTGGCCCACGGTGACCCTGGTCTGGGTCTGTGTGCAGGGCGCCTTTGGTGCCCTGACGGTGAGCATGCGGCTGTTTCCGGCGATCGTGACGCTGCACCTGCTGGGGGGATTGGCGCTGCTGGCCTTGCTGTGTCTGCAGGCCGTGCGCCACAGCCAATTGCGCAGCGGCGAGTTGCGCACTGCGCTGCCGGCTCCGCTACGGGGACTGGTCTGGCTGTGTTGCCTGTTGCTGGTCGCTCAAGTGGCATTGGGCGGCTGGGTCAGCACCAACTATGCGGTGCTGGCCTGCAGCCAGTTTCCGATGTGCCAGGACCAGTGGTGGCCGCACATGGACTTTGCCCAGGGCTTCCAGATCTGGCGGGAACTCGGCCACACTGCCGCCGGCGCCACTATCGGCTTCGAAGCCCTGACCGCGATCCATATGGCGCATCGGCTGCTGGCCCTGCTGCTGTTGCCGCTGCTGGCTTGGCTGGCCTGGAGTCTGCGGCAGCACGCCGCCACCCGCGTGCACATGCGCTGTCTGCTGGCGCTGACCGTGCTGCAACTGGCCAGCGGTCTGGCCAACGTGGTGCTCGGCTGGCCGCTGCTGGCGGCGATGGCCCATACCGGCGGCGCCGCAGCCCTGGTGCTGGTGCTGACCTGGCTGGTGGCTGCCACCCGCACGCAGCGCCGGCGCGTGTCCACTGGCTCCAGCGCGCGTCGCGAGGCAATGGCATGAACGCAGCCCAGTGCCGAGCGTGGGGGCAAGCATGAGCGCACAGCCAGCCAAGCTCGAAGGCATCGGTCAGATGTCGGTGTTGCGCCAGTTCTATGCCCTGACCAAGCCGCGGGTGGTGCAGCTGATCGTGTTCTGCGCGCTCATCGGCATGGTGCTGGCGGTGCCGGGTCTGCCGACGCTGGCGGAGCTGCGGCTGGCGGCGCTGGCCTGCCTGGGCATCTGGCTGGTGGCAGGTGCCGCTGCCGCCTTCAACTGCATCGTTGAGCAGGGAATCGACGCCAAGATGAAGCGCACCGCCTGGCGGCCCACGGCCCGGGGCGAACTGAGCAACCGCCAGACGCTGTTGTTCTCGGGCCTGCTCTGCGCCATGGGTTCGGCCGTGCTCTACGTCTGGGTCAATCCGCTGACCATGTGGCTCACCTTTGCCACCTTTGTCGGCTATGCCGTGGTCTACACCGTGATCCTGAAGCCGCTGACGCCGCAGAACATCGTCATTGGCGGCGCGTCCGGTGCGATGCCGCCGGTGCTGGGCTGGGCCGCCATGGCCAATGACGTAGGCCCACAGGCGCTGATGCTGTTCCTGATCATCTTCCTGTGGACACCGCCGCACTTCTGGGCCCTGGCCCTGTACCGGGTGGAGGACTACCGCAAGTCCGGCCTGCCGATGCTGCCGGTAACCCACGGCAATGCCTTCACGCGGCTGCAGATCCTGCTGTACAGCCTGGTGCTGTTTGCGGCCTGCATGCTGCCGTTCATGTACGGCATGAGCTCCTGGATCTACCTGGCCGCGGCCGTAGCCCTGAACGCAGGCTTTTGCGGCTATGCCTTTGCCCTGTGGCGCGAGTATTCGGACGCCCTTTCGCGCCGCACCTTCCGTTTTTCGCTGATCCATCTGAGCCTGCTGTTTGCCGCGCTGCTGATCGACCACTACCTCCTGTGAGCCCACCGTGGCGCCCCATGCATAAACGAAACGCTCTCAAAACAATAGCTGCTCAGGCTCTTCTGGTGCCGTTTGTGGGCGTAATGAGCTCTTGTTCCGAGAGATCAGTGGCATTTGCCGCGATCGACATCACCGGCGCCGACTATGCGAAGGACTTCGCCCTGCCAGACCACAACGGCCAGATGCGCAGCCTCAAGGACTTTGGCGGCAAACTGGTGGTGCTGTTCTTCGGCTACACCCAGTGCCCGGATGTCTGCCCCACCACGATGGCGGAGCTGGCTGCAGCCAAGAAGCAGCTGGGTGCGGATGGCGACAAGTTGCAGGCCCTGTTTGTCAGTGTGGACCCGCAGCGCGACACGCCCGAGGTGCTCAAGGCCTACATGGCGAACTTCGACCCGGGCTTTCTGGCATTGTGTCCCACGCCAGCCCAGCTGGAGGCCATGGCCAAAGACTTCAAGGTCTATTACAAGCGGGTCGACGGCAAGACCCCGACCAGCTACACCATGGACCATTCGGCGGGCAGCTACGTCTATGACACCAAGGGCAAATTGCGGCTGTTCACGCGCTACGGCAGCGGCGTGCCGGCGCTGGTGGCCGACCTGAAGATCCTGCTCAAGCAGGCTGCCTGATCAGTCGAGGACCGAGCAACGTCTTTCGCTGTGCTCAGGTACGTTGGTCCGTCCCACGAGGGTTCAAACGCCGCGGCGCAGCGCACGCCAAGGGGTCGTGACCACCGCTGGTGGCCTATTCCGCCTTGATATTGCGCTGGGTGATCACCTGGCCGAGCAAGGCCGTGTCCGCCTTGATGCGCAGTGCCAGGCCCTCGGCCGTGGTGCCGGCCACTTGCCAGCCCTGCTGGAACAACTTCTGCCGCACCTCCGGGCTGCGGGCAATCTCGCTCAGCAATGCCGACAGCCGGTTCGCAACGGGCTTGGGCAGAGAGGTTGGCGCTGCAGCGGCGGTCCAGATTTCCAGCTGAAAGCCAGCCACACCCGCATCCGCCAGGCTGGGCAGTTCCGGCACCAGCGGGCTGCGGCCCGATGATGTGACGCCGATGGCGCGCAGCTTGCCAGCGCGCACCTGGGCAATCGCCAGCCCGGGCGGTAGCAACGCCAACTGGACCTGGCCACCAATCATGGAGCTGATCACCTGCGGGTTACCGGGGAAGGGCACATGCACTGCGGCCAGCCCTGCCTTGGACTTGAGCAGTTCCATACCGATGTGGCCGACCGTGCCAACGCCGGGCGTGCCGTAGCTCCAGCTGTCGCCCGCCGCCTTGGCCGCGGCCAGCCATTCCTGGCCGGTGGCGCCTGGCGCTGTGGCCTGGGCCGTCAGCACCAGTGGCGCGGTGCCGATCAGGCTCAGCGGCACCAGGTCCTTGGCTGGGTCAAACGGTGTCTTGGGGTTGAGCTGCTTGGCAATCGTCAGGTTGCCGTTGATCATCACGCCGATGGTGTGGTCATCGGTGGCCTTGGACACCAGGTCGGCAGCGATATTGCCACCGGCACCGGGCCGGTTTTCCACGATGACGGGTTGTCCCAGGGCCTTGGAAAGTGGTTCCGAGAGTGTTCGCGCCACCAGGTCCGGTGACGAGCCGGCCGGAAAACCGACCAGGATTTTCAGGGGCTTGCTTGGCCAGGGCGCATCGGCCGCCAGGGCGGCCGATGCCAAGCTGAGGCAGGACAGGGCGACGAGCGCCAGGGTGCGTGTGGTGCGGCGAAACATGGGCGCCACTGTAGCAGGCGCGACGGTTTGGGCTGGCGCCGAGGGCATCACCTCGGCGCGGCGTCAGGCGTATTCGGCCAGGGCCTTCTTCATCTTCTTCATCGCCGCCGATTCGATCTGGCGGATGCGCTCGGCACTTACGCCGTATTCGGCCGCCAGGTCGTGCAGCGTCATGCCGCCAGAGCTGTCGTCATTGACCTTGAGCCAGCGTTCTTCCACGATCCGGCGGCTGCGGTCGTCCAGGGTCTCCAGCGCCGCCGCGATGCCGTCGCTGGCCAGCACGTCGCGTTGCCGCGACTCGATCAGGGCCGTGGGTTCCTGCGTGGTGTCGGTCAGGTAGGCTATCGGGCCAAAGGCCTCTTCGCCGTCGTCGCCCGGGGTCGGGTCCAGCAGCACGTCGCCGCCAGAGAGCCGGGTTTCCATCTCGATCACCTCTTCCGGCTTGACCCGGAGTTCGCGCGCCATTGCGCCCACTTCCAGCGGGCTGAGCGTCTCGCGGTGGGTACCGGTGTCGTCAGCCGCGGCATCGGACTTCATGCGCTGCTTCATCGAGCGCAAGTTGAAGAACAGCTTGCGCTGGGCCTTGGTGGTCGCCACCTTGACCATGCGCCAGTTCTTCAGGATGTATTCGTGGATTTCAGCCTTGATCCAGTGCAGCGCGTAGCTCACCAGGCGCACGCCCTGGTCCGGGTCAAAGCGCTTGACTGCCTTCATCAGGCCGACATTGCCTTCCTGGATCAGGTCGCCATGCGGCAGCCCGTAGCCCAGGTACTGGCGCGAAACCGAAACCACCAAACGCAAGTGAGAGAGCACTAACTTGCTGGCAGACTCCAGATCGTTGTGCTGCTTGAACTCGCGCGCAAACCGCTGTTCCTCTTCCAGGGTCAGCATGGGCATGCGGTTGGTCGCAGAAATATAGGCGTCAAGATTGCCCAGCGAGGGCACGACCGCCCACGGGTTGGCCACCGTCAACGCGGATCCGGAAACGCCAGCTTGAATAGTCATAGCTCAAGTTCCTTCCTATCAGGTTGCAATATTAGCACTCTCTTGGATAGAGTGCTAAACAATAGGTTCAATCGGCCCGATAGGAAAATGCTTGTCCAGCGGCCGCCCGGCCGCCGCCGCCGAGGCGCGGCGCGGCGCGGCTGCCAGTCTGCATGTCTCGTTCCTGCGGCAGGCATCGAATGTCTCAGGCCCATCAGGGCCATGCAATCGCCGTCATTGCGCGGCCGGCGCCCTGCGGCGATGATCACGCCATGGCAGACACAGGTTCGCACTCCACAAGCTTGCAGCAGGCGACCAAGCCACGGGCTGGGCGGCGCCAGGTTCTCGTCGCCGCTGCCGCCACCTTGACAGCACCTTGGGCCGTGGCCCAGACCGTACGTGAACCGCCACGGGGATACGAGATCCAGCCTTGGCCGGCGACCCGTCCGCTGCCGCGCATGGTGGCCACCGACCTGGACGGGCGCAGCTGGGACCTGAGCGCGTTGCGCGGGCGCGCCGTGCTGCTGAACTTCTGGGCCACCTGGTGCGGCCCCTGCAAGGCCGAAATGCCGACTTTGCAGGACGTGGCCGAAATCTATGGCGAGAGCCGGCTGCAGGTGCTGGCCATCAACTACAAGGAAACGGCAGCCCGGGCCCAGCAGTTTGTGCAGTCATCCGGTCTGACTCTGCCAATCCTGCGCGATCCGGAAGGTATTCTGGCGCGCGACTGGGGCGCCAGCGTTTTTCCGACCACGGTGTTGGTGGATACGCAAGGGCGTGCGCAGCAGCGGGTGCGGGGCGAGGTCGAGTGGACCGGCCCCGAGGCCCGGCGCTGGCTTGAAGCCCTGATGGTGCCGCTGCGCAGCTGATCGCCGCCAGTAACCGGAGTGCCTGGCATAGGGGCCGTGACTGTGGCTTGATAATGGCGCTGGCCGTATATGCAATCCCTGCGCATTTCGATCTCCAGGACCCGACCGATGACTTCCCGATGACAGCAGAGCGCCAGGTGGAGTTTCTGCAGCTGTTCCATGCAGATGCCCAGGCGATCCGCGCGGAGCTGGCGGCGGGTCTGCTGGCCGACACCGCGGTGGTCTCGCCCAAGTATCTGTATGACGCCCTCGGTGCCCGGCTGTTCGAAGCCATCACCGAGTTGCCGCAGTACTACCCGACACGCACCGAGGCGGCCATCTTTGCCGGCCATGGCGCCGCCATCGCCCAGGCCGTGGGCCAGGGCCATACGCTGATCGACCTGGGAGCCGGCAACTGCCGCAAGGCCGCGGCCTTGTTTGCCGCATTGCAGCCGCGCCGCTATGTGGCGCTGGACATTTCGGTGGCGTTCCTGCACCAATCCATGACGCTGCTGCAGCGTGAGTATCCGCAGCTGCCAATGCTCGGTGTGGGAATAGATTTTTTCAACGGCCTGGATTTGCCGGACGCGGTAGGTCCCGGCAGCCGGCTCTACTTCTACCCCGGCTCCAGCATCGGCAACTTTGCGCCAGACCAGGCCTTGGCGCTTTTGCAGCAGCTGCATACCAGCAGCCAGGGTGGTGGTCTGCTGATCGGCGTGGACCTGGTCAAGCCGTTGGCCGTTCTGGAGCCGGCTTACGATGACCCGCTGGGCGTGACAGCGGCCTTCAACCGCAACCTGCTGCTGCATGTGAACCAGCTGCTGGGCAGCGACTTTGATCTGGCGCACTGGCAGCATGAGGCTGGCTTCAACGCTGCGGCGTCCCGCATCGAGATGCATCTGCGCTGCAATGCCGCTGTGCGGGTACGCTGGAGCGATGGTGAGCGCAACTTTGTCCGCGGTGAGCGCATCCACACCGAGAATTCCTGCAAGTACGACCCCGATGGTTTCGATGCGCTGCTGCGCCGGGCTGGCTTCACCCGGGTGCAGCGCTGGAGCGATCCCCAGGACTGGTTTGCGCTCTACTGGGCCCAGCCTTGAGGACTGCGGAAAAGCATGACTTTCATAGTGCTTCGTGCCTTGTCCATGCGCTTCTCAGGCCATGCAATTGCGTTCTGCTGTGCTCTGCTGCCGCTGCTGGCCCAGGCCCAGGCCGCGCAAGCGCCCGCTGCCGCTGAAGCCCAGCATGAGGTCCAGCTCGGCAGTGACACCTTCAGCCGCGGCGAGCCGGTGCCATCCTGGGTGCAACGGCTGCCATTGCCGGCGACGCAGCGCCGTAACCCGGTGGTCACGCGCCTGGCCGACACCCAGTTTCGCGTCAGTGATGCGCATGAGGTGTTCATAGAGCGCGCGGTGCAAGTCAACGACAGCAGTGCGCTGGCGCGCATCGGCCAGTACCCGATCCAGTTTGTGCCGCAGTACCAGAAGCTGCGCCTGCATACACTGCAGATCCTGCGTGGGAGCGAAGTGCTGGACCGCACCGCCAGCGCCAACATCCGCTTCCTGCAGCGCGAAGTAGGGCTGGAGTCCGGCATGTACAGCGGCGCGGTCACGGCCTCGCTGTTGATCGACGACGTGCGGGTCGGCGACACCCTGCGCATCGCTTACAGCATGGACGGCAGCAACCCGGTGTTTGGCGGCAGCTACTTCGACGCCGCCAGCTGGGACGGCGACGAGCCTATCGAGCTGCGCCGCGCGGTGCTGATCCAGCCAGAGGGCCGCAACATCCAGTGGCGCTGGATCGGCGACTTCCGCAGTGAGCGCATCCAGCCCGTGGTGAGCACTGCCAACGGTCTGCGCACCTTGCGCTTCGAGGAGCGTGGCGTCGAGAGCCTGGACCCCGAGCCCTACATTGCCGACAGCTTTGTTGCCTGGCGCTACCTGCAGTTTTCCGAATACGGCGACTGGAGCCAGGTGGCGCGCTGGGCCGAGACCCTGTTTCCGCCCAAGCCCCAGTTGCCGCCCGAAGCCCTGGCCCTGTTGGCCCAGATGCGGCTGCTGCCGACGGCGCAGGAGCGGGTGCTGGGTGCATTGCAGTGGGTGCAGGGCGAGATCCGCTACTTCTCGGTCTCGCTGGGTGAGAGCTCGCACCGGCCGCATGACCCGCAGTGGGTGCTGCAGCGGCGCTACGGCGACTGCAAGGACAAGACCTATCTGCTGGTGAGTCTGCTGCAGGAACTGGGCATTGACGCCCGGCCGATGCTGGTGTCGCTGCAGTCACGGCGGCTGCCCGGCAAGCTGATGCCTACACCTGAGGTCTTCGACCATGTGATCGTGCGGGTGCTGCTGGACGGCAAGAGCTACTACCTGGACGGTACCCGGCAGCGCCAGAGCGCGTTGCTGGACAACCTGGGCCTGGCGCTGGACCGTGGCTTTGGTCTGGTGGTGGCACCCGAGACCACAGCACTGCAGGAGCTGGTGTCGCCGCAAAGCAGCGCCCTGGCTTTGACCCAGCTGAGCGAGCGCATCGTGCTGCCAAAGATCGGGCCCGAGGGCACGCTGGAGGTGCGCCAGAGCTGGCGCGGCAGCTCCGCCGAGGGCTGGCGCATGGCCTGGGGCCGCTGGACAGCGGAGCAGCGGCGCAAGATACTGCTGAGCTGGTACGAGCGCCGCTATCCCGGCATCGAGCTGGCCAGCGAACCGCAGGCGCAGGACGACCTGCCGAACAACAACTTCGCCGTGCTGGCGCAGTTCAAGGTGCCGAAGATGGCGCAGGAATTCAGCGGCGACTGGCTGGTGCGGTTCTCGCCCGGCATCCTGCAGGGCCTGTTCAACCTGCCGCCGAGCGTGCGCCGCAACTTCCCGCTGAACGCCGCGCCCTATCCCTTTGACGGCCGCTACTCCTTGAGTGTGGAGTGGCCTGACAGCGTGAGCGTGATCGCCGACCCCAGCACCCGGCGCCTGAGCGGCACCGGGTTCGAAGCCGAGGTGACGCGCAGCTTCCGCGGTGCCCGCTTCGACTACAGCCTGCGCCTGGCCACGCTGGCGGCCGAGACCGCACCGAAGGATCTGCCGAAACTGGTGGAGGACATCAAGCAACTGGAGCGCATGGTCGGCGGCACAGTGCTGGTGGAGCGCAAGTCGATCAAGGATGCCGGTTTCCTGGGGCTGGGCGCCGACACGCTGCAAAGCACGATGCGCAAACGCATCCAGGACGGCGTGAACCGCATCACCGCCACCCTGGGCTCGGGCCGCCTGGCCGGTGAGGACCAGGCCGAGGCCCTGTGTGACCGGGCCGAAGGCCTGGCGGATCTGGGGCGCGCAGCCGATGGTCTGGCCGACGCGGTGGAGGCGGTGCGGATTGCGCCGGCGCTGCCGCGGGCCTGGATGTGCCGCGCGAACCTGTACTTTGACAACCGCGACTTTGCCCGCGCGATCCCCGACTACAACCGGGCCCTGAGCCTGGGCCACAGCGCCAGCGAGGTGCACTACCACCGCGGCCTGGCTCGCTTCTACAACGACCAGCTGGCCCAGGCGGCGGAAGACTTTGCCCGCGCCGGCACGGTGGAGCGCGACAAGCAGGAGAACCTGTACCCCGCGCTGTGGCAGTTCTGGACGCTGCAGCGCCTGGGCCGGCCTATTCCGGAGGAGCTGCAGGCCCTGGCGCGCAAGGCGCCGAGCGGCGCCTGGCCGCGCCCGGCCCTGGCCATGCTGGCTGGCGCACTCACCCCCGAGCAGGTGCTGACCGAGGTGGCGCGCAAGACCGGCGACGAGCGTGAACTGACCATGACCGAGGCCCTGTTCTACCTGGGCCAGCACCATCTGGTGCAGGGGCGCAAATCGGAAGCCCGCGACGCCTTCCAGCGCACCCGGGCACAAGGCATCACGATGTTCATCGAACACATGGCAGCGGGGTTTGAGCTCGACAAGATGGGCGCGAAATAGCTGGGGAAATGTGCCACGAGGCGCATGGATAAAGCGCGAAGTATTCCTGTATTCATAGCGCTCCGACGCTTCGACCGGGCAGCCTGTGCAAGCGAAGACTCAACCCGTCCCGCGAACCGACGCCATCCAGCGTCGATCCATCCAGCTCTTCCACTGCCAGACCCATCGGCTTTCTTCGTTCCAGCTGCCGCGATGGCCGATGGCGCGGCCGTTGCCGCTGTACAGCAGGGTCAGTGGCTGGCGTGGCGGGCGGTATGCGGACGCAGGCTTGCCCGCTGCCAGTGCGCGCAGCGTGCGCGCGAGGGCGCGGCCTGCGGACGCAGCATGCATGCTGTGCGGGCCTGCAGCCGCTGCGGTCTGCCCGGCGGGGGCAGCAACCGGCTTGGTGCGGGCTGCCGCCTCACCCACAGCAAACACGTTGGCATGACCCAGCGCACCCTGGCAGCTGTCCACGCCAATATAGCCCTGCGGGTCCAGCCTGAGGTCGCTGTCTGCCAGCCAGGCCGGCGGCTGTGCGCCGAAGGCGATGACCGGCACATCGCAGGCCAGGCACGCGCCGCTGGCCAGTTCGACCTCGGTCTCGCGCAAGGCCACGGCGCTGTCGGGCAGGACCGCAATGCCGTGCCTGCGCAGGGCCGCCAGCAGCCGTTCGCGCAACGCCTGCGGTTGCCCGTGGGCCGGTGGCTGCGCACCGGCGAGCAGGCTCACGGCGCAGCCACGCAAGCCCTGACGTAGCGCCAGCGCCAGCTCGATAGCGTGCACATTGGCGCCGATCACGGCCAGGCGCAGCGCGCGCTTGGCCGCTAGCTCCTGCAGCCGTGGCCACAGCGCGCAGAAGGCTTCGGTGGGGCGCAGGAACATGCCGAACTGGCGGGCGCCCGGCAGCAGCTTCTCCATCTGTTCGCGGTCCGGCATCAACGGATTGTCGATCGACAGCCAGTCCCAGTGGCGCTCACCGCCGTCGTCCAGCAGCAGCTGCCGGCTGGTCGCCCGGACGGCTCGAGCGCTGTGCTGCAGCCAGGTCACGTTGGCGCGTTGCAGCAAAGGCCGCAGATCAAGGCTGCATGCGGATAGGGGGTGGTGACCGGCTACCAAGCCCGGCACCATGGGGGCGTGAACCAGGTTGGGGGACGGTGCCAGCAGGGTGCAATGCAGTCCGGGCAGCGGCTTGGTGGCCAGGGCCTTGAGCAGTTCTACGTGTGCTGGGCCGGCGCCCAGCAACAGCAGGTGTTTGGTGGTCGAAGGTGCGGTGTCGCGAAACGCGCTCATTTCTCTCCGGCCGGCTTCTCCCCCGCCGGCTTGTCTGCAGCCGGCTTCGGAACCACAACTCCCGGGGGCAGCAACAAGCGCATGTCGGCCACAAAGCCCAGGCTGGTCGCGG
This sequence comes from Rhodoferax sp., assembly GCA_031372035.1. Classification (GTDB taxonomy): domain Bacteria; phylum Pseudomonadota; class Gammaproteobacteria; order Burkholderiales; family Burkholderiaceae_C; genus CAISIP01. The sequence goes on from JANMKM010000546.1 coordinate 14,630, forward strand.
CCGTGTTGTCGGCGTCGGCGCCCACCGCAATGCCGATCAACGGCGGTACAGTGCTGCTCTGGTCACCGAAGGCTTTGAGGAAGTCCTTGTGCAGGTCGCGTTCGCGGCCGACCCATTGCTTCAGGTTGGCTTCGCCCGAGTCCACGATCACGAAGCGGATCTGCTGGGTGAAGGCGTTGACCAGCTCGGTGCCGGCGGGCAGCAGGTGGTCCCAGACATAGCACAGGGTGGCGGTGGGCAGCTTGTTCGGGCTGCGGCCCTGCGCCAGACGCAGCATGTTGCGCTCGATGAAAGGCATGTTCTGCATCGGCAGGTCGAACATCGCGCAGACCTTGATCGGCGCGTCGTCACCGCTCTTGCGCGTCAGGTCGGTATTGAGCAGGGGTTGGTCCAGGCGCCAGCGCCAGCGCAGCAGGGAGCCGGGCTGCAAGGTCATGGGTTCCAGATCATGGATCAGGATGCCGTAGGACTTGTCGGTAGCCACCTGCAGCACACGCTCGCTGTCCAAGGTGACGACCTCGAATTTGGTGATCGGCTTGCTGCTGCCCAGCAGCCCGGTGATGCGCCACGGCAGGGGCGGCGCGCCTGGTGGTGCAGCCGAAAACGGCCGCAGCACTTGTGCCTGGACGGCAGCGCCGGCCAGCAAGCCGGCCAGCAGCATGCCCAGACTGGCTGCGCGCGCCCAGGCAACAGGGCGGCTTGGTTGGGCGTGGATCGTGTTCAAAGTTGTTCTCATACCCGGTCCGTTGTATGGCAGGAAATCAGGCTCTTCCAGACATTCTGCACCATGCCCGCCCGGTACGCTGGTCGCAGCCAGCTGCAGCAGATCGAATGCCGATAGTGCCCGGTGATAATAGCCAGGTGTGCGGGCGGGCCCGCATCCGACCCCCTGTTCAACCCCACTTCCCCGAAAGTACCCATGCGCAAAACCCTCATCGCATTGAGCCTGCTGGCCCTGGGCGGCCTGGCCCACGCCCAGACCGCGGCAACCCCTTCCTCACCTGCCAAGAAAGAGCTGGTGGCGCGGCTGCTGACGGTGCAACAGCCCGGTATCGAAGCACTGGCGCGCAATCTGGCGCAGGAGCCGGTCGGCATGCTGATGCAGCAGATCGGCCCGGCCCTGCAGACCCGGGTGCCGGCCGACAAGCGGGAGGCCGTGGGCAAGGAGATCCAGGGCGATCTGAAGAAGTATGTGGACGAGGCCGTGCCCATGATGCGCGAACGCGCGGTCAAGCTCGCACCCACGACCATTGGCGCCATGCTGGAAGAGAAGTTCACGGAAGACGAGCTCAAGCAGTTGCTGACCTTTCTGGAGTCGCCGGTGAACAAGAAGTTTGTTCAGAATAGCGCCGAGATGCAACGCGCGCTGGTGGAAAAGCTGATGCCCGAGATGCGCAGTGCGCTTGAGCCGAAATTCAAGGCGTTGGAGATCTCGGTGGCCAAGCGCATGGGGCTGAACCCGACACCGCCGGCCGCTGGCGCCAGCGCGGCCAAACCCGCGGCCAAGCCAGCCAGCAGCAAGTAGGGCCAGGCGCAACGGCTCACCAGGGCGGCGCCGAGGCCTGCACATGTAAGCTCGCTGCCATGGCCGACACCGTTGCCGAGCTGATTGCACTGCTGCGGGTGGAGCAGCTGGAGGACAAGCTGTTCCGAGGCATCTCCACCGATGTCGGCAATATCCATGTGTTTGGCGGCCAGGTGCTGGGCCAGGCGGTGATGGCGGCGGCCGGCACGGTGCAGGGGCGGGTGCTGCATTCCATGCATGCCTACTTCCTTCGCCCTGGCGACAAGAATGCCCGCATCGTCTACGAGGTGGAATGCATCCGCGACGGCGGCAGCTTCTGTACCCGCCGGGTGGTGGCAATCCAGCACGGCCAGCCGATCTTCAATTTCGATGGCTCGTTCCAGACGCCGGAAGACGGCCACAACCACCAGTCCGCAATGCCGCAGGTGCCGGCGCCCGAGAGCCTGCCTGACGACCTTGAAGTGCGCCAGCGCTACGCTGAACGCGTACCGGCGCAGTGGCGGACCAAACTGCTGCGGGAGCGGCCGATCGAGATCCGGCCGCTGCTGCCATTGGACCCGGTCACACCGGAGGTGCGCGATCCCCACATCACCAGCTGGATGCGCGCGCGCGAGCCCCTGCCGGACGACCCGGTGCTGCACCAGGCCATGCTGGCCTATGCCAGTGACTTCTCGCTGCTGCGCACCGCCTTGCTGCCGCACGGCCTGAGCTTCTTCCAGCGTGGCATGCAAAGCGCCAGCCTGGACCACGCGATGTGGTTCCACCGACCATTCCGCATGGACCAGTGGCTGCTCTACAGCACCGAATCACCCAGCGCCAGCGGCGCCCGGGGCTTTTGCCGAGGCGCCATCCACAGCCAGGACGGCACCCTGGTGGCCTCCGTGGCGCAGGAAGGTTTGGTGCGGCTGCGCAAGGATGCAGCTGCTGTCCCGTGAACCATTTTCTGTTCGATTTTCAGAGTGAAACGCCGCTGCAAGCCGGGTGGATGAATCACGGAGCGCTACTGAATCAGTAGCGTTGCCGTAGGGCGGGGATTGCCGTGTCAGCGCTGCATCGCCGCGGCCTGCCAGGCCAGGCCGGCGGCGACGCCGCCAAAGCGGTCACCATGCACCATCTCCGCTTGCGGGTAGGCCACGGCCAGTGCCGCCACCAGCGGCGCCAGGGCCGAGGAGCCACCGGTGAGATAGACCACGTCCACGCCCGGCACACCAGCCTTGTGCACGCAGCTGCGGGCGCAGGCCACGATGCTGGCCACATGGTTGGCCAGGGTCTGCGCCAGGGTGTCCGGCGCCATGTGGGCCTGCAGGCCGGGCTCGATGCTGTCGAGCGCCAGCTCTGCGTTCTGCGAGCTGTCCGAGCAATGGATCTTGGCTGCTTCCACCTGCGACAGGATGCGGTGCCCCTGGCGCTGCTGCAGCACCCGCATCAGACGCTGGTGCAGCGTCGCGTTGCTGTAGAAGCTGCGCAACTCGGTGGCGTGCTGCAGGTTCTTGCGGCTGTAGGCATGGTGGATCAGGTGCCAGGTGGCCAGATCGAAGAACACACCCGAAGGCACTTCGCGTCCGTTCGGTCCCAGGTGGCCCAGGCCTAATAGCGGCATGACGTAGCGCAGGTTCAGCAGGTGGTCGAAATCGGTGCCACCCAGGTGCACGCCGCTGGTGGCCAGCACGTCGTGGCTGCGCTGTGCCTGCTGCGTCCGCTGCGGCCCCAGGCGCATCACGGTGAAGTCGGAAGTGCCGCCGCCGATGTCCACCACCAGCACCAGCCGTTCCTGGGTAATGCGCTGCTCGTAGTCAAAGGCCGCAGCAATCGGCTCCAGCTGGAACTGCACCTGCGTGAAGCCGGCGGCCAGTGCAGCGCGCTGCAGCGTCGCCTGGGCCAGGGCGTCGCGCTCGGGCCGATCGTCTACGAAATGCACCGGCCGGCCCAGAATGGCGCCATCGATCGCATGGCCCAGCTCGCGTTCGGCGCGGGCCTTGATCTCGCGCAGAAACAGCACCAGGATGTCGAAGAAGCTGGTCATGCGGCCTTGCAGCAGGGTCTGCTCGTCGATCAGCTTGCTGCCCAGCAGGCTTTTCAAACCGCGCATCAGTCGGCCGGAGCCGGCCTCGTTCTCGTTCAGGTAGGCACTGAGTGCGGCCGAACCGAAACGCACCGGGCCACCGTCAAAGAACAGCGCCGTGGGCATGGAGTTGGATGCGCCATCGAGCGCGATCGGGCGCAAGCCGCCATCAGGCCCGATGACAGCTGCGGCCGAGTTCGAGGTACCGAAGTCGATGCCCAGCACCATGCCGGGGTCACCCCGGAATTCAGCCACGCTTTTGCGGCAGCACTTCCTGCAGGAAATGCACGATGTCGCGCACCTCCTGCGGGTGCACGCTATGCGGCATCGGGTAGGTGTGCCATTCCACCATGTAGCCCTGGTTCAGCAGGGCCTGGCGCGAGGCCTCTGCCCGGTCCACTGCTATCACCGGGTCGGCCAGGCCGTGCGCCAGGAATATGGGGAGGTCCAGGTTGGCACTGCTGCGCTCGGCCGCCAGCTTGTCGGCCAGCGGCAGGTAGCCTGACAGGCCCATGATGCCGCCCAGGCGCGCCGGATGCCGCAGCCCGGTGTGCAACACCATGGCGCAGCCCTGTGAGAAGCCGGCCAGCACAATGCGCTCGGGCGCAATGCCGGCCGCCACCTGTTGCGCGATCAGCGCCTCGATCGCCAGCGCGGAGTTGCGGATGCCGGCTTCATCTTCGCGCCGTTGGCCGTCCAGCCCCAGGATGTCGAACCAGGCCGGCATGACATAGCCGCCATTGAGCGTGACCGGCATGCTGGGGGCATGCGGAAAGATGAAGCGGGCCGGCGGACAGCCCAGAAGCTGCAACTCGGGCACCATGACCGCGAAGTCGTTACCGTCGGCGCCCAGGCCGTGCAGCCAGATTACGGCCGCGTCCGGGTTGGGTGCGGATTCAATTTCAATGCGGTTCAGGAGTCTGGCCATGGTGCTTAAGGGGTGGTGGGTGCGGGCGCGGCGCCGGCGGCGCAACGATGCTGCAGGGCACAAATATAGCAATGGCCGAGCCAGGCCCGGCTGCAAACCTAAAATCCACCGCTCCATGCCCCTGCCTACACGCCGCGTCCAACTTCTGCCATTGCTTGCCAGTCAGCTGTTGATGGGTTTTGCAGCAATCAATGTCCACGCCCAGGCGCCGGCCATGCCGGGCAGTGTGGCGCCGGGCCTGGCCGCACAGGGCCTGCACCTGGTGCAGCGGGTCGATGAGATGCTGTATGGCGTGGACAGCTTCTCGCTGGCGGTGCTGGACCGACGCCATGTGCTGGCCAACCATGTGCAGGTGGATCTGAACCAGCCACGCCAGACGCCGCAGCCGGCGAGCTTTGTGGTCGACTGCGGGCCACCCTTGCGGCTGGCGCGCAGCCCGGTACTGCTGACACGCAGCCAGGTGCAACTGGAGAAGCTGAAGTTCGAGCCGGTGCAGGTGCTCGATGGCTCGCGCTTCCTGGCCGAGTTTGCCTGTGCCGCATCCGGCTCGCCGGGACGTGCGGCGCAGATTGCGCGCGAGCTGTTTGACCACGGTGGCCCCGCCGACCAGCGGCTGCTGTACTGCGACCTGCAGCCCGACGGCAGCGACCAGACCCGGCCGCTGGTGGAGCTGCGTTACAGCGACAGCGACCAGGTGCTGTCTGTGGGCCGGCAGTGGTTGCGTTCCGGCAGCGTGACACCGGCCGAGATCAGCTTCGGCAGCGGCGTGCGCTGGCACATCGACCGCGCACAACCGCGCTCGCGGCTGCGCACCGCCACCGGCGAATTGCTGTTTGAAGGCCGCTGCAGCACCACCCCCGGCGCAAGCCCATGAGCGCCGCGCCGGGCCGCCCCAAGCAAGCGAACGCCTCCTCGGGAGGCAGCGAGCCACATGCAATGGGCGAGCGTGGAGGCGCATTGAGCGCAGCGCCGGGCCGCCCCAAGCAAGCGAACGCCTCCTCGGGAGGCAGCGAGCCACATGCAATGGGCGAGCGTGGAGGCCATATGTATCCGTGGTTGTTGCTGTTCGTGACCGCGGTCTGGGGCACGACCTTTGCGTTGCTCAAGGACATGGTGGCCACGCTCAGCGGCGTCGAGATCTCGGCTATCCGCTTCCTGCTGGCGGCGGTGTGCGTGCTGCCCTGGGCTCTGCGCGTGCCACGCCATACGTGGTTTGACGGCGCGCTGCTGGGCGCACTGGCCTTGGTCTCGTATGTGGCGCAGGCCTGGGGCTTGCAATTCATCTCTTCCAACCGCAGCGCTTTCCTGACCAGCCTGAACCTGCTGCTGGTGCCACTGCTGGGGCTTTTCTGGGGCGGTTCGCTGCCCTTGCAGCTGCTGCTGGCTGCCGTGCTGGCCTGCACCGGCATCGGTTTCATGTCCTGGGAGGGCGGGGCCCATCCGCTGGGGGACGCTGCCACCTTGCTGTGCGCACTGGCCTACGCGGCCTATGTGATCCTGCTGTCGCAGCGCGCCGCCCGGCATGACGCAAGGGCTCTGGCGGCAACCCAGGTGATCTTCATGGCCGTATTCGGGGCACTGTGGCTGGTGGCTGCAGAGCTGGTCAACACCGGGCCGGGTCTCATGCAGCGGGCCATGCCGCATTTGGGGGGCTTGCTGTACCTGGGCGTGGTAGCCACAGCTGCCATGCTGTTCCTGCAGGCCGTCGGCCAGCGCCATGTGGCAGCCACCCAAGCGGCGCTGATCTTCACCATGGAGCCGGTTTTTGCCGCGCTCTGGGGCTGGTTCTGGATCAACGAAACCCTGAGCCAGCGCGCCGCCGCAGGCGCCGCGCTGGTATTGCTGGCACTCGTGCTGGGGGCCAGTCCGGGCACGCCATCACTATCAAAAAAGTAGCTGTCCGTGCTTTGTGGATAAGCCCTGCGGGGCAACTGAAGAGTGAAATTGATGATGTTTCCGGAATCCGGCCGACTCCAGGGCAACCTGCGCAGCATCCTCTCGATGCTGCTGGCCGTGGCCTTCTTCTCCCTGATGGACGCGGTGATGAAGACCCTGGCCGGCAGCTACCCGGCAATGCAGGTGGCGGCCATGCGCGGCCTCTCCGCGATGCCGCTGGTGCTGGTCTATGTGCTGTGGCGGCGCGAGACCGGCACGCTGCTGCGTTGCCGCTGGAGCCTGCACGTGCTGCGCGGCTTCCTCGGCATCGCCATGCTGTTCCTGTTTGCCTGGTCGCTCAAGCATCTGGGTCTGGCCGAGTCCTACACCATCTTCTTTGTGGCGCCGCTGCTGATCACGATGCTGTCGATCCCGCTGCTCAAGGAGCGCGTGCGGCTGGCGCACTGGGTGGCGATTGCAGTGGGCATGGTGGGCGTGGTGATCGCACTGCGCCCGGACCAGGGCGCCTTCTTTTCGCTCGCTGGCCTGGCGGTGCTGGGTGCCGCCGGCATGTACAGCGTCTCGGCGATCACCGGCCGCATTCTGAGCCGCACCGATTCCAGCGTCAGCCTGGTGTTCTGGATGACGGTGTTCATGTCGATTGGCGCGGGTGGCCTGGCGTGGAACGGCTGGGTGACGATCGCACCTGCGGACTGGCCCCTGATCGTGGCGCTGGCGATCACCGGCTTCCTGGGGCAGCTGGCCATCACCGACGCCTTTCGCCACGGCCAGGCCAGTGCTGTGGCGCCGTTCGAGTACACGGCCCTGGCCTGGGGCATAGCGCTGGACTGGGGCCTGTGGCACACCACGCCCGACGCCTTCACCCTGGGCGGCGGCGCCATCATCATCGGCAGCGGCCTGTACCTGGTGCACCTGGAGCGGCTGCAGAAAAAGGCCAAGGTGCTGGCGCGTGCGGGTGCTGGTGTCGTGCTGTAACCTGTGGGCTCGCCCGCAGTCCACAGAGCACGCTGGACAACCGGCATGGATACCACCCACCTGGAAGACATCCACAACTACCGTTACCACGGTGAGTGGATAGGCACTTCGGGCCAGCCCACGGAGGCGCAGCTCGGTGGCATTGCCAAGACCGGATTCCGGACCGTCATCAATCTGGCCTTGCATGACGATCCACGCTATTCCCTGCCGGACGAGCCGGGCACCGTAGCGGCGTTGGGTATGCAGTATGTGCACATCCCGGTGCAGTTCGCAGCACCCACCCTGCAGAACCTGGCCGACTTTTGCGCCGCCATGGATCAGCACCAGGGCGAGATGGTCTGGGTGCACTGCGCCGCCAACATCCGGGTCTCGGTGTTCCTGGGTCTGTACCGCGTCATCCAGTTGGGCTGGGAGCCGGACAGTGCGTTTGCGCCGATGCGCAGCCTGTGGACCCCGAATGCCGTCTGGTCTTCGTTCATTGCATCAGCCCTGGAGCAGCCACGCGGCGGAACCGGCTGCAAGGCCATGTCGTCAAGCCCATGAAGCACAGGCGCGCTGGCTCGACAACCGTTACCCTGCGGGCGGCGCTGCCTGCCGACGCCGATGCCATTGGCTACCTGATGGCCCATGTCATCGCGACCAGCGTCGCCGTGGATGCCGATGGGCAGCGTGACATCTTGGCCAACGTCCATGGCAACCTGGCGTTCTGGCTGGCCTCACCCGAGCGTTGCGTCCACATCGTGGCGGTGGACGGTGACAGCATCGTCGGCGTGGTGCTGGTCAAGGATCACTGGAACATGTGCAGCCTGTTCGTGGAGCCTGCGCTGCACGGCCAGGGATTGGGCCAGGCCCTGGTGCAGGCTGCTGCGGATGCCTGCCGGGGCAAGAGTCCCAAGCATGCCCTGTTTCTGAACGCGGCAAGCAACGCCATGGGCTTCTACCAACGGCTGGGGTTTGTGCCACGGGTTTCGACCCAGCTGTTGCCACCGGGCTTTCGGCCCATGCAGTTGACCCTGTGACCAGGCCATGGTTGATGTGCTACAAAATAGTTAGCACTTCGTGCTGTATCCATGGGCTTCACAGCCCAGTCTGATTGTCAAAGAGGGTGAATTGCGGGTTTACCCTTAGAGTAGTCAGTCGGCATTTTTTACAAATGCCATGCAAGCGCTGGCGCGCTTTCCGGCAGCCAATTTGCAGGCCGTTGATTTGGCTGCGCTTTTTTGTTGCGCGTGGAACATGGCGCGCAATATGCTTTTGCGCGTTACCGGCATCATCCCCCTGCGCAATTGGCGTTGCGGGCCAGTTGCCGGCAACACGTCAAGCCAGGAGCAAGCCATGTCCAAGCAAATGATGAAGTTGTGTGCTGCTGTCGCGGCACTGGCTATCGCCACAGCCGCACAGGCGGCAATGATCGCGACCCCTACTGGCCCCTTTGCCAACCTCGATGACCAGTTCACGGCGGAGTTCTATTCAGCCGGCGGCAATGGCTACATCGGTCTGGATTTCCTCAGTGATGGCCGACTGGTGCGCACCGACGGGGGCAGCGGCCTGTACATCCATTCATTGACGGCTGACACCACGCTTTTTGGCACCAGTTCGCTGCACAGTGCCACGTTGCAGCCTACTGGAGCAGTGGGCACAGGCTACGGCATCGTCCGCGGCGCTGACGGCTTCCTGTACCGGCAGTCTGACCTTGGCATGCAGAAGATCGACCCGGTCACCTTCACGGCCACCACGGTGCCAGGCACCGCGGCCGGCAACTACGGCATCAAGAACATGCCGGACGGTCGCATCGTCTACAACGAGATCGGGCCCGACAGCACCCGCGTGCACATCTACGATCCGATTGGCGGCACCGATACGATGATCTACACGTCCGGTTTCTTCAACGACGACCTGACGGTGACGCCCGACGGCCACATTGCCATCGCCGTGTGGGCTGGTTGCCGCACCGACATCATCACCGACACCGGTGTGCTGGTGAACTCGCAAGCCTCGGCCCATTGCTCCGATGGCATGGCCTATGGCCAGGGCCACATCTACAAGAACAACACCGACGGCACGCTGACCCGGCTGGACTTCAGCGGGCCGGGCTTCACCGGCATCGTGTCCGAAGTGTTGATTGCCGATGGCTACATCTATGGCGACCTCGCCACGGTCGGGCCTGACAACGCCTTCTACATCACCGGCCTGGGGTTCAAGTATGCCGATGGCACGACGGAAGGTAGCTGGGGCGTGGTGCGCATTGCTGCCGTGACCGGTGGCGGGTTCGGCAATGAAGTCCCCGAGCCGGCCTCGCTTGGCCTGGTGGGCGCGGCGCTGGCGCTGATGGCGCTGCGCAGACAGCGCCGCTTGCCAGGCTGAAACCCAGCCCCGGTATCAGCACAGGGAGCCTCGGGGCTCCCTTTTTGTTTGGGCGCGGGGCCCGTCATTGGCAGGGCTGTAGGACCAATGACACGGCAATCCCCCCGGGCAAATTGCTGACACCGCGGTTGCGGGAAGCCCGCATTGCGCTGCTCCCAGTGCCCGGCTATATTGGTTCGAAATCCGGCGCTGGCAATGTGGCCGGGACAGAACTACACCAGGAGACAGCACATGACGACGAGCACCCATCGGCGCCGCACGGCGCTTGCCGCCTTGGCCGCGGCCGTCACGCTGGCCTGGTCCGGCAGCGCACTGGCGCAGAATCGTGCCTTCAGCTTTGCCTATGACCAGCCACCGAGCACCGCCTATGGCATTGCAGCCAACATCTTTGATGCCAAGCTCAAGGAACTCAGTGGTGGCAAGTTCAGCATCAACCAATTCCCGGGGGCGCAACTGGGCCAGGAGCCGCAGATGCTGCAGAAGATGCGCGCCGGCGACATCGACTTCGTGATCACCTCCACCGCCAATGCGTCCACGCTGGCGCCGCAGGCCGGCGTGTTCTCGCTGCACTTCATCTTCCGGGACCAGAACCACTTGGCCAAGTCGCTGGCGGACCCGGTGATCTCGCAGGCCTTTCGCGACATGGTGAAGGACTCGGTCCAGGGCGCGCAGGTGCTGGGCCTGCTGACCATGGGCATGCGCAACATGTACAGCAAGAAGGAAGTGACCACTGTGGCCGACATCAAGGGGCAGAAGGTGCGGGTCCAGGCCACCAAGACCGAGGACACGCATTTCCCGGCCTACGGCGCGCAGATCGTGCACATGCCCTTTGGAGACGTCTATACGTCGCTGCAGACCGGGGTTGTGAATGTGGCCGAGAACGGCGTCAACGTCTACCTGGCCAACAAGCATTACGAGGTGGCGCCGGTGCTCTCGTTGACCGAACACGAAGCGAACAACAACTGCATCTGGGTCAGCGACAAGACCTGGAGCAGCCTTACGCCGGAGCAGCAGAAGTGGGTGCAGATGGCCGCTGACGAAGTGGCCCGCAAGGAGCCTGCCATGGCGTTACAGCTGGAGAAGGATTCGGGCGAGCGGCTGAAGAAGCTGGGCGTCAAAGTGGTGGAGAACGTGGACAAGAGCGGCTTCATCAAGGCGGCCGCGCCGATCCAGGACCAGCTGGCGGCCGAGCTCGGGCCGCATGCGGTGAAGATTCTGAAACTGGTACGCGACGTCAAGTGATGTTGCGCGAGCGCGGGTGTGGGGCGGTGCGCGCGGCATCACCCGGGACGCGTCTGAGCCTTCAGCCGGGTCTGGCGATACAGCATGGCTGAACAGCACCAGCGCGCATTGGTGCTGCAGCGGCACCGGCACCTGAAGTGGCAGGCTTTCGATGTGCTGGAGGCGCTGCTGATGGTGCTGTGCGGTGTATGCATCGCCATGTTCACGCTGGCAGTGTTCTGCGATGTGATCACCCGCGCACTGGGCGCGCCCTGGGTCTGGCTGCAGCAGGTCACCACCGCGTTCTTTGCCTGGGGCGTCTTCGTAGGGATGGCGGCGGCCACACGCCGCAACGACAACTTCTACCTGACCGAAATCACCAAACGCATGGTGGGCCTGCCGCGCAGCATCATCGAGAGTGCCAACCGGCTGATCGTGATGGTGGTGGCGCTGGCCCTGATCTGGTTTGGCTGGAAGAACGCCATGCTCGACCTGGGCAGCTTTCGCATGCCGTCCCTGATACCACTGACCGTGTACACCGGCATCGTGCCTATTGCCGGTGCACTGATCGCACTGTTCACGCTGGAACAACTGGTCAACGGCTGGCGCCACGGCTTCGAGGGGCCCGAGGATCAGGACAACCTGGTGCTGGAGACTACGAAATGAGCGCAGCGCCGGGCCGCCCCAAGCAAGCGAACGCCCTCTCGGAGGGCAGGGAGCCACATGTAATGGGCGACCGTGGGAGCAACACATGAGTAGCGGAGGCGTGCTGGTACTCATGGCGAGCCTGTTTCTGGCCTTCGGCTACATGGGCGTACCCGTGACGTTTGCGCTGATTGCCGGCGTGCTGGTGGCAGTGCAGTTCACCCCGATCAGCATGCAGTCCATGGTGGGCCAGCTGTTCCATGGCATCGATTCCGAGGCCTTGCTGGCGGTGCCTTTCTTCCTGCTGGTGGGCGAGCTGATGGCCTCCAGCGACGTGGTGCAGCGCATGATCCGGCTGGCGCAGACCCTGGTGGGCCACATGCGCGGCGGCCTGGCACAGGTGGTGACGCTGTTTTCCATGTTCTTTGCAGGTATCTCGGGTTCCTCCACGGCGGACGTGGCCGTGTTGAGCCGCACCGTCGCGCCGGAGATGGACCGCGAGGGCTACGACCGCGCCTTCACCGCGGCGCTGATCGCCTCGGCCTCGACCATGGCCAACCTGATCCCGCCCAGCATCATGGCGGTGGTCTACGGCACCACCGGCAATGTCTCGATCGGCGGGCTGTTTTTGGCCGGCGTGGTGCCGGGCGTGTTGATCGGCCTGGGCCTGATGGTCTACAGCTACGTCTGGGGGCCGATGGGGGTGAAGAAAAAGCGCGCCTCCTTGCTCGAGGTGGCGGTGGCGGCGCGTGGCTCGGCCTTGCCGCTGGTGATCCCGGTGATCATCATGGGCGGCATCCTCACCGGTTGGTTCACGCCCACCGAGGCCGGCATGATCGCCGCCGTCTACATCCTGCTGGTGCTGATCCCG
>JANMKM010000547.1:0-3281 GCA_031372035.1 Rhodoferax sp.
GGTTACGCGCCGAACGACTGGCAGGTCGGGCAGACCGGCAAGATCGTGGCACCGCAGCTGTATGTGGCCTGTGGCATCAGCGGCGCCATCCAGCATCTGGCCGGCATGAAGGACAGCAAGGTCATCGTTGCCATCAACAAGGATGAGGAGGCGCCCATCTTCTCGGTCGCAGACTACGGTCTGGTGGCGGATCTGTTCGTGGCCGTGCCGGAGTTGGTGGCAGCGCTGTAGGGCAGCTGACTTCCGGGTCCGGCTGGGTCCCGGGATGGGCAGACAAGAACAGATTTTGGAGACAGTCAATGAGTTATGTGGCCCCATTGAAGGACATGCTGTTCAACATCCGGCATCTGGCCGACATTGAGCAAATCGCCAGCATTCCCGGGTTCGAGGATGCTGGCTTTGACACCGCCCAGGCGGTGCTGGAAGAGGCGGCCAAGTTTTCGCAGGGCGTGCTGGACCCCCTGAACCGTGCGGGTGACATCGACCCGTCGTCCTGGAAGGATGGCGTGGTCACGACCACGCCCGGTTTCAAGGACGCCTTCGCCCAGTTTGCCCAGGGCGGCTGGCAAGGGCTGCAGCATCCGGTGGACTTTGGTGGCCAGGGCCTGCCCAAGACCATTGGCGCCGCCTGCATCGAGATGGTCAACAGCGCCAACCTCAGTTTTGCCCTGTGCCCTTTGCTCAGTGATGGTGCGATCGAAGCCCTGCTTACGGCCGGCTCCGATGAACTCAAGGCCACCTATCTGGAGAAGCTGGTGAGCGGCACCTGGACCGGCACCATGAACCTGACCGAGCCCCAGGCTGGCAGTGACCTGGCGATGGTGCGCAGCCGCGCCGAGCCGCAGCCCGATGGCAGTTACCGGATCTTCGGCACCAAGATCTTCATCACCTATGGCGAGCACGACATGGCCGAGAACATCGTCCATCTGGTGCTGGCCCGGGTCACGGGCGCGCCCGAGGGCGTCAAGGGCATCAGCCTGTTTGTGGTGCCGAAGTTCCTGGTCCACAAGGATGGCTCGCTGGGTGAGCGCAATGACGTGCAGTGCGTCAGCATCGAACACAAGATGGGCATCAAGGCCTCGCCCACGGCCGTGCTGCAGTACGGCGACGGTCTGAACGCCGCGGCGCTGGGTGGCCCGGGTGCCATCGGCTTCATTGTCGGCCAGGAAAACCGTGGCCTGGAGTACATGTTCATCATGATGAATGCGGCCCGCTATGCCGTCGGCATGCAGGGCATTGCCGTGGCCGAGCGGGCCTACCAGAAGGCGGCGGCCTTTGCCCGCGAGCGGGTGCAGAGCCGGCCAGTGGATGGTTCGATCAACGCCAGTGCGCCCATCATCCACCACCCGGACGTGAAGCGCATGCTGATGACGATGCGCGCCTACACCGAGGGCTGCCGGGCCATGGCTTCGGTGGCGGCCGCGGCCTACGACGCGGCGCACCACCATCCGGATGCGGACGTGCGCAAGCAGAACCAGGCCTTCTACGAATACCTGGTGCCGCTGGTCAAGGGCTACAGCACCGAGATGAGCCTGGAAGTCACCTCGCTGGGTGTGCAGGTGCATGGCGGCATGGGCTTTATCGAGGAGACCGGTGCTGCGCAGTACTACCGCGACGCCAAGATCCTGACGATCTATGAGGGCACGACCGCCATCCAGGCCAATGACCTGGTCGGGCGCAAGACCGCGCGCGACGGCGGTGGCACCGCCAAGGCCATTGCCGCGCAGGTGGAGCGCACCGAGGCGGACTTGCTGGCGAGCGGCAGCGCTGACGCCCTGGCGGTGCTGCGCCGGCTGCAGGCGGCGCGCAAGGCATTTCTGGATGTGGTGGACTTTGTGGCCGGCAGGACCAAAGCCTCGCCCAATGCCGTGTTTGCCGGCAGCGTGCCCTACCTGATGCTGGCCGGTAACCTGATGGCGGGCTGGCAGCTGGCCCGCTCGTTGGTTGTGGCCGAGCAGCAACTGGTGGCCGGCACCGACGCTGCCTTCATGCGTGCCAAGATCGTCACGGCGCGCTTTTATGCCGAGCACCTGCTGAACAAGGCGCCCGGCCTGCGCGACAGCATCGTCGATGGCGCCGATAGCGTCACGGCGCTGGCGCTGGACGCGTTCTGATCCCGCCGGTGGATCGCGGCAGAACCTGCCCTCGAATCCAGACCGCTACTGTTCTGGTAGCGGTTCGTGATTTATCCATGCGCCTCTCAGCATGATTTGACTATCAATAACCTGTCAAGAACGGATTCCCAGACCATGTCCAGACTGCCTGCGCCACTCAACGCCTTGCCGCTGCCCATCATTGGTGCCCCGCTGTTCATCGTCAGCACGCCCAAACTGGTGATCGCCCAGTGCATCGCCGGTGTGGTGGGTTCGATGCCGGCGCTCAATGCCCGGCCAGCGGCGCAGCTGGAAGAATGGCTGGCCGAGATTACCGAGACTCTCAGCGCCTACAACCTGGCGCATCCGGATCGTCCTGCCGCACCCTTTGCCATCAACCAGATCGTGCACAAGAGCAATGACCGCCTCGAACACGACATGGAGGTCTGTGTCCGCTACAAGGTGCCGATCACCATCACCAGCCTGGGCGCGCGCGAGGACATCAATGCTGCTGCCCACAGCTACGGCGGCGTGGTGCTGCACGACATCATCAACAACCGCTTTGCCCACAAGGCGATCGAGAAGGGCGCCGATGGCCTGATCGCGGTGGCCGCGGGTGCGGGTGGCCACGCCGGCGTGAAGAGCCCGTTTGCCCTGGTGCAGGAGATCCGCCAGTGGTTTGACGGCCCTATCGCCCTGTCCGGCTCCATCGCCACCGGTGGCGCGGTGCTGGCGGCGCAGGCCATGGGGGCAGACTTCGGCTACATTGGCTCGGCCTTCATTGCCACCGAGGAGGCACGCGCGTCGGAGGCCTACAAGCAGGCGATCGTGGATTGCAACTCCGACGACATTGTCTACAGCAGCCTGTTCACCGGTGTGCACGGCAACTACCTGGCGCCCAGCATCCGCGCTGCCGGCATGGACCCGGCCAACCTGCCCGATGGTGACGTCAGCAAGATGAGCTTCGGTGGCGGCGAGAGTTCCAAGAAGGCCTGGAAAGATATCTGGGGTTGCGGCCAGGGCATTGGTCCGATCGACAAGGTGCGCCCGGCGGGCGAATTCATTGCCCAGCTGCGCCGCGAATACAACGCGGCCCGCGAACGCCTGCTGGAATGCAGCTACGGCTGAGACTTCGGTCCGCTTTGCAGCGCGGCTCAAACCTGGTCGCTCAACCGGGCCCAGCGTTCA
>JANMKM010000560.1:0-24075 GCA_031372035.1 Rhodoferax sp.
GCGTAACCACAGCAGGTAGGAGCGGAACGAGGTTCCGGTTTGCTGCACAAACAGGTGCCTAAAGCGGCTTGGTGACAGCGTTGCGGCCGCTGCCGCGTGCGCCAGCGACACCGGCGCTCGCACGTGCGAACGGATGTACGCCAGGGCCCGCACGAGGCGCGCATCGGCTGCCCTGGTTGCATCCGCCGTGTAGTCCGTGCCGGCAAACCTGGCAATGGCTGCGCGGCCAGCAGAGCGCATGAAGTCTGCATCCGCCTGCCCTTGATAGGCCTCCAGCAGCGTGCCGGCGCAGGCGCGCGTGGCCTGCGCCGGCAATGCCGAAATGCCCAGTGCACCGTACTGCTGCGACAACGCCCGGCCCTGCGCGCTTTCGGGCTCGACGAAGAGGTGCGCCACCATGGTCAAACCGTCCAGCTCGAACTCGTGCGTGCAGTGCGAAGGCACGATGGCGGCGTCGAACTGGGTCCAGCTGCCATCGGCCTCGCTGCGAAAGCGCAGGCTGCCGTCCAGGGCCAGAGCGAGCTGGTGGGCATGGTGGGCGTGCCATTGGGACCGGCCCTGGCCCTGACCGATCCACAGGCTGCCGCCTTGCCAGAAGTAGATGCGGCCGGCCCCCGAAATGGCGCGGTTCGACTGGCCGCGCGTTGCGGCCCGGGACGTGTTGTCCAGGCGGATATCCGTCACAGGCAATTCCCCGCAATTTAGCCGCTACGTTCAAGCCAGACCAGGCGGCCCTCGGAAGAATACCACCCAGTACCAACCACACCTGGAGACCGCACCATGTCACGAAACCTCATCCCCGCCGCACTGCTGGCCGCACTGCTTGCCGGCTGCGTCGCACCACCCACCAACCTGGACCTCTCCTTGCGCCACCCCAGTGCACATGGCAAGTACGTCGTGCAGGTGGAGCCGCCAGCCACAGGGGCCGCCATCAACCAGATCCACAGCTGGCAGGTCAAGCTGAGCAGCCCCGACGGCGCACCGGTGCGCGGCGCCCGTATCAGCGTGGACGGCGGCATGCCCCAGCATGGCCACGGCCTGCCGACGCGACCGCAGGTGACGCGCGAAACCACCGCCGGCACCTACCTGATGGAAGGTATGAAGTTCAGCATGACGGGCTGGTGGGAGTTGAAGCTCGCCATCCAGTCGGCCGGCGACGCTGACACTGTGGTGTTCAATACCGTGGTCAGCGAAGCCGGAGTCCGGCAATGAGGCCGCGCACAGGCCGCGGCGTGCGTGCCGCCTTCCTGTCGCTGGCCGTGCTGGTGGCAGCCACGGGGTTTTCCGGGGCCATCGTCGCCGGTGCGGCAACCCAGGCCGACATCTGGACGGCTGCCGACGTCGCGGTACTCACTTCGCTGAGCCTGGACCAGCTGCCAGCTGCGCCGCGCGACCCGTCCAACGCCGTGGAAGCCCTGCCCAAGGCAGCGGCGCTGGGCAAGCGGCTATTTGCCGAGGCGCGCTTTTCGCGCAATCAGGCGGTATCCTGCGCCACCTGCCATGCGCCGGAGCGGCAGTTTCAGGATGGACGGCCGGTGGGGCAGGGCGTGGGCACCGGCAGCCGGCGCACCATGCCGATAGCCGCGGCGGCGCACAGCCCCTGGCTGTTCTGGGACGGCCGCAAGGACAGCCTGTGGTCCCAGGCACTGGGCCCGCTGGAGGACGCGGTGGAACACGGCAGCAACCGCACCCGCATTGCCTGGTTGCTGCAGACACACTACAAACCCGAATACGAAGCCGTCTTCGGCGCCATGCCCCTTCTGGCCGGCCTGCCGCAAGACGCCAGCCCGCAGGGCAACGCCGCCGAGCAGGCCGCCTGGCAGGCCATGGAGCCAGAGCGGCGCACGCAGGTGAACCGGGTGTTTGCCAACCTGGGCAAGGCCATTGCCGCCTACGAACGCACGCTGTTGCCGGGCCCGTCGCGCTTTGACCGCTATGTGCGTGCCGTAGCCGCGAACGACCTGCAGGGGCAGCAGGCGCTGTCGCAGCAGGAGGTCAGCGGGCTGCGGCTGTTCATCGGCAAGGGCCAGTGCGCCACCTGCCACAACGGCCCCTTGTTCACCGACCAGCACTTCCACAATACCGGCGTGCCGCCGCGCGACGCCGCCCAGCCCGACCGAGGCCGTGCGGTGGCCACCGCCAAGGTGCAGCGCGACACTTTCAACTGCCTGGGCACGTTCAGCGACGCCGCACCCGAGGCCTGCCAGGAACTGCGTTTCATGGTGACGGACGACCCGCTGCTCGAGGGTGCCTTCAAGACGCCAGGTCTGCGCAACGTGGCGCTGCGCGCGCCCTACATGCACGCCGGCCAGTTCGCCAGCCTGGAGCAGGTGGTGGGGCACTACGCACGCTCACCGGTGGCTGCGTTGGGTGTGTCCGAGCTGGTGCATGGCGAACGCGGCCACGCCGGGCACAAGCACATCCGGCTGACGGACCCGGAAATGCGCGAGGTTGTTGCCTTCCTGCAGGCGCTCTCCAGCCCGGTGGTGGAGGTGGTGGCTTCCAGGTCTCCGTAACGGCACGCTACACGGCTGGCCTGGCAAATGCGTGCCGTTTGCCAGGCCTTTGCTTTCCGGGCACGATGTTGTTGCATGTACTTCCTGTGGCCACAGTACCTCTGGCTGATGTGGCTGCTGCCCCTGCTGCCCGTGGCCTACCTGTGGCTGCTGCGGCGGCGGGCCAAGGTGGCGCTGCGCTACAGCAACCTGGGGCTGGTGCGGGCGGCGGCGGCAGGGCGCAACTGGCGCCGCCATGTGCCGCCGGCGCTGATCCTGCTGGCCTGCGCCATCCTGCTGTTGGCCGCAGCGCGGCCAGTGGCGTGGGTCACGCTACCCTGGGCGCGGTCGACGATATTGCTGGCCATGGACGTGTCGCTCAGCATGCGCGTCACCGACGTCAAGCCCACCCGGCTGGCGGCCGCGCAGGAAGCCGCCAAGCTGTTCCTGCGCGAGCTGCCCAAGGAGATCGAGGTGGGGCTCGTCACCTTTGCCGGCAGCAGCCAGGTGGCCCAGGCGGCCACGCTGGACCGCGACGCACTGGTTGTGGCCATCGACGCCTTCAAGATGCAATATGGCACGGCCATAGGCAGCGCCATCGTCGTGAGCCTGGCCGAGCTGTTCCCCGACCACCACCTCGACGTGGGCGAGATGACCTATGGCAGCCGGCCGCGCGGGCGCAGCCTGGACGACAAGGCCAAGCCGCCGCCCAAGCAGATCACGCCCGTGGCACCGGGCTCCTACAGCTCGGCCGCCATCATCCTGCTGAGCGACGGCCGGCGCACCACGGGCGTGGACACACTGGTGGCGGCCAAACTGGCGGCCGACCGCGGCGTGCGCATCTATGTGGTGGGACTGGGCACGGTCGATGGCGATGCTTCCACGCCGGAGGGCATGCCCATCTACCTGCGCCTGGACGAGCCCACCATGCGCGAAGTGGCGCGCATGACCGCAGGCGAATACCACTACGCCGGCACCGCCGAGAAACTGCGCAGCGTGTACGAGAACCTGGGCTCACGGCGCGAACTGCAGGCCCGCGAGACCGAAATCTCGGGCTTGCTGGCACTGGCGGCGGCGCTGGTGGCGCTCACGGCGGCGGTGCTGTCGGCCCGCTGGTTCGGGCGCATTTCCTGAACGCCCGCCGCGCCCCGGCGGGGCCTGGATGAGCCCCGTAAACCCATATGTGCACCGTCGCACCGACGGACCAATTTCCTGGCCCTATGGTTAAGGCAGCGTCATGCGACGACGCCCCCGGCTCTTGCCCATTTGTTCGGGCCATGGCCACGTGGGGACAAGAGATCGCGGACATTCATCCTCAAAGGAGCAACCATGATCGCGAACCCTGCCATTGCCTATCCCGCGGGCGCTTCCCACCCCCTCACCTTGAACGATATGCGGGTGCACACCACCACTGAGCAGGAGACACCACCCGCTTCTGCATTGCCCATTTACGGACTGGCGCTGGTTCTGGCGATCGCCGGGTTTGTTTGGGTCGATCCGTTGCATCTGCGTGGACAGACCGAAGCCATGGCGCCGGCGCCGGTATTCGTCCCGTCAGTCCAACCGGTACGGACGACCGAGAGGCAAGAAATCATGGCGCCGCTGCCGACTGTCCGTACGCCAAAATCCGTCGAGGCGCCAGTGGCGCCGGCTCCCGCAGCCCGGACACCGCAGATTGGAGCGCCTGTGGTCCGGACTCGCGCTGCCAGCGGCGTGCCGCCGTCCCGTGGCAACACAGTGGACCGGACAAATACAACGGCTCCCCAGGCCAGGCAGCCGGAAGTGGCGGCGCCAGCTGTGCCGCCAACTATGCCAGAGGTAAAGGTGAATCCGCCCGTCGTTCCGAAGCTCGGTGATGAAGCCAGGAGCACACCGAGACCCGCCACAACGAACCTTCCATCCACGGTGACGGAATAGGCAACCCGGCCGGCGCAGGCCGTGCCGGCTTCGATGGCAGAGTGGTCACTGGTACTGGAAGCACCAGCGGCAATGTGCTCATTCAATCCGTGCACGCCGGTGTTGTCCGGGTCCACAAACAGGCTGGAGACACCGTACATCGGAATGCCTGCAGCCCGGGCAGGCAGGCAGAGAACCGTTTCACGCCTTTTCATCTGGAGCCGAATCGCTCTTATTGCGTGACCGGCAGCGTGAAGCTGAACGTGGAACCCTCACCCAGGGTGCTCTGCACCTGCATGCTGCCGCCATGCAGCTCGACAAAGCGCTTTGTCAGTGCCAAGCCCAGCCCCGTACCTTCAGCCTTGCTGGCGCCGCCTTTGCCGAATTGCCGAAACTCCTCGAACAGGCTGCCCTGTTCCTCGGCCGCAATGCCCACACCCGTGTCGCTGACCGAGACCTCCAGCATGGTCTGGCGCACCTGCGCGCTGACCACGACGCGACCGCCATCAGGCGTGAACTTCACGGCGTTGCTCAGCAGGTTGAGCAGGATCTGCTTGAACTTGCGCTGGTCAGCCAGAATGTCGCCCATATCCGCATCGGTCTCCAGGCTCAGTGCTATGCCATGGGTCTGGGCCCGTTCACGCACCAGTGCCATGGCGCTGGCCAGCGCCTGGGCCACGTCGAAGTGCTCCAGGTCCAGCTCCATCTTGCCGGCCTCGATCTTTGACAGATCCAGAATGTCATTGATCAGCGAGAGCAGGTGCTTGCCCGAGCTGAAGATGTCTTTCAGGTAGTCCTCCTGCTTGTCATTGAGCTCGCCGAACATGCGCTCCAACAACACCTCGGAGAAGCCGATGATGGCGTTGAGCGGTGTGCGCAACTCGTGCGACATGTTGGCCAGGAAGTCGGACTTGTGCTGGTTGGCAATCTCCAGCTGGCGGCCCTTGTCGCGGATTTCCTCCAGTGCTTCGCTCAGCTCCCGCGTGCGCTCGTCCACCTTGCGCTCCAGCCCGGCAAGGAGCTCGCGCAATTGCGCGCTCATGCGGTTGAACTGGTTCGCCAGCGCCTCCAGCGCCAATGCGCTGTGCGCCCTGTTCCAGCGTCTGGATGGGCCGCACCATGCTGCGTGCCAGGGCTGACGCAGCCAGCACCGAAAGCACCAGGCCGGCCAGCAGCAACAAAGCGGTGCGCTGGATGGACGCATTCAGCCGGGCATAGACCTCGGCCAGAGGCAATACATCAGACCGCCGCCATCCGCGTTGATTGCCGTGTTGTAGATCCCCGGCAGGCGTTGCGCCGCCGCGAGATGCGCGATGAGTTTGTATTGGCTGGTGATGAAGGGACCGCTCGCGACCACCAGTGCCTGGGCGCGTTGACGCTTCATGGCCGCGAATGCAGCCTCGACGCCGTCGGGCGTGCCCACCTCCTGATGGAAGAGCGTGACGCCCAACTTCTTCGCCGCCGCCCGGGTCTGTTCGGCAAATCCCGCTTTGGTGAGCGATTTGTCCCAGATCAGCGAAGCGAAGCGTGTCGTCTTCGGGATCATCTCGTGCAGAATCTCCAGGCGCTTGCCGGCGGTCTCCGTCGTGTTCTGCGTCACACCCGTGACATTGCCGCCGGGGCGGGCGAGGCTGGCGATCACGCCTCCACCAACCGGGTCCTGGTTGCCCACCGGTACTCGTAGGCAATGTTGCGCCCTTCTACATATCCCAGTTTGCGCAGTTGCTCGCGCAGGGCGTCGACCGCTTGGTCCGGACCGGAGATGGTGGAGAGATAGCCGACCCGCCAGACCTTCTCTGGCGTCTGTGCAAACAAAACGCCGGGCGCCGCGAGCAACACCATACCGCCAGCGATAAATGGTCTGCGCAGCAGATTCATTCGGACTAAATCCTCGTCATAAGACAACCGATGCCGCGGGCATCACAGGGCGAAGCATTCAGTGAAGCCAGGGACGAATCAGTGGATCCCTGAACGGCGGGTATGTGGGGTATCGCCGGTGCACATTCGCAGGCGAAAAGTACCCGCATCATCACCCTGCCACAATGGCCGCACGTTCAGTGGCCCAAGGCTGTTGTTGGCCTGCGTATCCACATTCACACCAAGACGGGGACTTCACCGTGGGCAAACCCAAACTGTTCGGAATGTCCGCTTCACGTGCGCTGCGCGCCATCTGGGGTATGGAAGAGACCGGCATCGAGTACGAGCATGTGCCCCTGTCCTTCGGGGCGGACTCCAAGGGGCCCGACTACCTTGCGGTCAACCCCAACGGCCGGATTCCAGCACTGGTAGACGGCGATCTGACATTGTTCGAATCCATGGCGATCAACCTCTACCTGGCGAAACGTTACGGTGGCGCGCTGTATCCCGCCAATGCCGCCGATGAAGCCCGTGCATGGCAGTGGAGTGTGTGGGCGATCAGCGAGATCGAACCGCTGCAGATGCAAATCGTCATACAGACGCTGTTCACGCCGGAAGAAAAGCGCAACCCCAAGATCATTCCCGGTGCCACCAAGGG
Organism: Rhodoferax sp.; assembly: GCA_031372035.1. GTDB lineage: Bacteria > Pseudomonadota > Gammaproteobacteria > Burkholderiales > Burkholderiaceae_C > CAISIP01. The sequence continues at coordinate 6,907 of JANMKM010000560.1, forward strand.
GCTGCAGCGCCCTCTGCGCGTGCTGGATGCCGCCCTGGCCGGGCGCGATTGGCTGATTGGCGGGGCGTTCTCTGTAGCCGACCTCAACGTGGCGGCCGTGATGCATCTGATGAAAGATATCCGCTTTGGGTACAGCGAGCATGCCAATGTGCAGCGCTGGGCTGACGCCTGCTATGCGCGGCCGGCGCTGGCGCGTGCGCTGGCCATGCCTTGATGAAGGCAACCCTGGTTTTTCCTTGGCGGCTTAGCGGCTGGACAAGGCAGCTCAGTTTCGCTTCTGGGTCTTGCGGCGCGAAAAACCGAGTCCGGCAAGACCAAAACCGATCAGGGCGAACGTCGCTGGTTCAGGCACCCCCATCAAATCCACATGCGTTGGCTCTAGACTTGGAATCCACGTTTGCCCGTCATCAAGCGACAGCTCGGTGAAAATATCGAAGAAGCTGTCAATGCGATACTGCCCGCCGCCGATATCGGTAATAGTCGTTTGACCTGTAGATGCAAGGGTCGGACTTTCTCGCACCCTGACAGGTCCGCCAATCAGGTCTAGCGCGAGCATTTCGGTCGCAAAGGTGCCGAGCTGGACGCTGCTACTGCGCCCGAACACCTCAACCTGGACGGGACCCTGCATGGCCACCGGCGTGACGACAGCGCCTGGCAAAAGCGTTGCCAAGCCGGTGAACATGGAGTCGAAACTCTCGAGTTGGCCCGATAGGTCGAACGATTCCTGCACGTTGGTAAAGCCAAAGTGGTTGCCCTGGCTCAGACACAGTGAGGCCGAACCACCGAGGTCGAAGCAGGTGTGCACGTCGGCGGGCGCAACATAGGCTCCGGTACTTGGGGGCAAGACCGGCGAGCCTACGATCACGCTGGCTTGGGTCGCACTGGCACAAAACAGCGTCGCCACCACGCAAGACGCGATGCAGAGAATGGACTTGGGGAAAGAAAAAGCGCTATTCATGGTCGACTCCAGACGAAAACAAGGTCAAAACACGAGCAACTGGTCAGCACCAAATGACGCCACGGCAACGACTGCAAGAATCGCGCCAATCGCTGCTGTGCAGACCAGCCTTGCAGGATGAACGCGGCTTTCCAAGGCGCCACTGTTCAGAGCGACAGTCCGACTGACATGCCAGATGTAAACGAATCCGACGCATTGGTCGGACTCAAGGTCTGCCGAAAACAAATATGGGAATCAAGCCATGAGCAAGGCAGTTACGCCCAGCGATAAGGCAGCGCCTGCCTTGGTTGTTGCTGTCATGGAGAGGTGGCACCGCATCGAATGCATGATTGCCGTCCCCTGCTTCGCGTTTATCGCCGGTATCTTCACATCGCAGCGGCTCGCGATCCACGCGATGGTGGTCGGGAGTTATGCGCCTTGCTGCAGCCTTTCATTTTGCGGAAACATCGCTTTCTGGGCTTCACGGTCCATTTCGGTCTTGAAGCTGTAGCGAGCCTTCAGCGCCTCCACGCGCTGCACAGCCGGCCGTGAATTGATTGCGTCGAGCAGGCGCTTGACGTGCGGCAGCTTGTCCCAGGTTTCGCCACCCAGGACGAACGGTACGGCCCGTGCCCAACCCCATACCGCCATGTCGACCAGGGTGTAGTCGTCGCCCAGCATGAATGGGCTGTTCGCCAGGTGATCGTTGAGGATGCCCCAGTGCCGCCATGCCTCGAAGTCATAGCGGTTCAGTGCATAGGTCTTGGGCTCGGGCGCGAAGTGCCGGAAATGAACAGCCTGTCCGGAGAAAGGCCCAATGCCGGACGCAACAAACATCAGCCACGAGTACATCTGCCCCCGCGCCTGCGGCGTTTCACGCGGCAGAAACTTGCCCGTCTTCTCGGCGAGATACAAGAGGATGGCGTTGCTGTCGAACACGACGACGCCGTCATCATCGATGGAAGGAACCTTCGCATTTGGATTGACGGCCTTGTAAGCAGGTGTGTGCTGTTCGCCTTTGCGCGTGTCCACCGGCACGACCTGGTAGGGAAGGCCACATTCCTCCAGAAACAAGGCCACCTTGGCCGGGTTGGGAGCGGTGTTGTAGTAGAACGTGATCATGTGCAATCCTCGGGCATGTGAAGTGGCGTATTTCACCACCACGCGAAAACGTTTAGCAACTGGCCCAAGGGTGTCGGGCCAATAGTGGCCAAACCGGACACACCTGCCGGCGCAGAATCTGGCGCAATTGCGGCCCATGGCGAGCGGGGCCGTTGGCGCCTGTTGTCGAGAAAGGCCTCTCGTTCTGCTTATTCGTCGCAGCGGCTCAGGCGTTCGTCCAGGGCAACTCGCAAATCGGTCGGCAAGGCGCATTTGACAAGCACATGGTGCTACTGGAGTGATAGCGGTTGCCGGCTTTCCGGTTGGCGATAATGCGGCCAAAGGAGCAGCCATGTCGCCCAACACCCCCTTCGAGGCCGCGGAACTTGTTCGCTCGCGCAAGCCCGGTTTCGTGCCGCGCGTCGCCATGATCCTGGGCTCCGGCCTGGGTGTTTTGGCGCAGCATCTGGCGGACCCGGTTTCAATCAAATTTGACGAATTGACGGGCTTTCCGGTCTCCACCGTGCATGGCCACGCGGGCGAGCTGGTGCTGGGCACGCTGGCTGGTGTGCCGGTGGCCTGCATGAACGGCCGCGGCCACTTTTACGAGGGCTATGGCATGGGCGTGATGACCAGCGCCATGCGCACGCTCAAAGTCCTGGGCTGCGAGATGCTGCTGGTCACCAACGCGGTCGGCTCGCTGCGCGCGCAGGTGGATGCCGGCAGCCTGGTGGCGATCAGCGACCACATCAACCTGCTGCCGGGCACCCCGATGGTGGGGCCGAACGACGAGCGCTTCGGACCGCGCTTTTTCAGCATGGCCAATGCCTACGACCGCGACCTGCGCCGGCTGCTGCAGGCTGCAGCGGCGGACCGCGGCATCATCCTGCATGAGGGCGTGTTCATTGCCGTTCCGGGTCCCAACTTCGAGACCCCGGCGGAGATCCGCATGATGGCCAGGATGGGTGCCGACACGGTGGGCATGTCTGTGGTGCCCGAGGTTATCTCGGCGCGCCACTGCGGGCTGAGGGTGGTGGGCGTGTCGGTCATCACCAACCTGGCCGAGGGCCTGGGTACCGTGGCACTGTCGCATGAGCAGACGCTCAAATACGCCGCCATCGGCGCCAAGGATCTCGTCATCCTGATCCTGGCCTTCATCCAGCGGGTCGCGGGGCTGCCCGCGGCGCAGGCGTAGGGCCAAGCTGGGCAAGGCAGTTGGTTTGCCCATTGCTGCGGCCTACACTAACGCTTTGCATATTCCAGAGACGAGTCAGCCGCCATGCCACGCGCCTTCATCCTGCTGCTGGATTCCTTCGGTCTGGGGGCCACACCGGACGCAGAGCGCTTTGGTGATACGGGGGCCAACACGCTGGGACATATTGCGAGCTGGGCCGCCAGCAATGGCAAAGCCATGCAGCTGCCGAACCTGGAGCGCCTGGGCCTGGGCGCTGCAGCGCACCTGTCCTGTGGCGAATGGCCGCAGGGCTTTGCGGTGCGGGACGGCTTCACCGGCGCGTATGGCGCCGCGCGCGAGCGCTCCACGGGCAAGGACACGCAAAGTGGTCACTGGGAAATTGCCGGTGTGCCGGTGGAGTTTGACTGGGGCTACTTCCCGCATGCAGCGCCGTCGTTCCCGCAGAGCCTGACAGACGCGTTGCAGGCGCGCATCGGTGTGCCGGGCTTCATCGGCAACTGCCATGCGTCCGGCACCGAGATCATCAACCTGCTGGGCGATGAGCACGTGGCCACTGGCAAGCCGATTCTCTACACATCGGGCGATTCGGTGTTCCAGATTGCGGTGCATGAGCAGCACTTCGGCCTGGAGCGCTTGTATGCGATGTGCGAGGTGGCCTTCGAGCTGGTCAAGCCCTACAACATCGGCCGGGTCATCGCCCGGCCGTTCCTGGGGAGCAACGGCAACTACCAGCGCACGCCGAACCGGCACGACTACGCCGTGGCGCCGCACGCGCCGACGCTGCTGGACCACGTGAAGAACGCCGGCGGCGAGGTGGTGGGCCTGGGCAAGATCAGCGACATCTTTGCCGGCCACGGCATCAGCCGCGTGGTGAAGGGTCCGGACAACATGGCGTTGTTCGACGGCTTGCTCAAGACCATGGACGAGGTGGGAGACGGGTCACTCACCTTCGTCAACTTCGTGGACTTTGACCAGGTGTTCGGACACCGGCGCAACACCGCCGGCTACTGCAACGCGCTGCACGAGCTGGACGCACGGCTGCCGGAGTTCGCAGCCAAACTGGGGGAAGGCGATCTGGCCGTGATCACCGCCGACCATGGCTGCGACCCGACCTGGCCGGGCTCGGACCACACCCGCGAACACATTCCCATGTTGTTCTTCGGCCCGGCGCTGGATGCACGTGGACTGGCGCAAGGCGAGCGTTCGCTCGGCATTTCCAGCAGCTTCTCCGACATTGGCCAGACCCTGGCCCGGCATCTGGCGGTACCGCCCCTTTTGCATGGACACAGCGTGCTATGACAGATTCCAGTTTCAGGAGGAATGAAGCGGTGGGCCTGGATCTGGGCTGGGTCAGCCAGATCAAGGTCAACCGCAACGCCACGGATCGGCGCGCAGCATCCCTGGGCAACCGGCGCACCGTGAAGAAGGAATACCAGGCAGCCTGGCTGGTCAAGGCCATCCAGTGCATCGACCTCACGACCCTGGGCGGCGACGACACACCCGGGCGCGTGGAGCGCCTGTGCATGAAGGCTCTGCGGCCGCTGCGTGCGGACCTGGTGCAAGCGCTGGGCGTCCCGAACCTGACTGTCGGCGCGGTCTGCGTGTACCACGAGATGATCGCCCCTGCCGCCAGGGTGCTCGCCGGCCGGCTGCCGATTGCGGCCGTGTCCACCGCCTTTCCGGCCGGCCTCACCAGCCTGGAGACCAAGCTGCGCGAGATCGAGCTTTCGGTAGCCGCCGGTGCCAGCGAGATTGACATTGTCATCACGCGCCAGCACGTGCTCACCGGCAACTGGCAGTCGCTGTATGACGAAATGCTGGCCTACCGCAAAGCCTGTGGCGCGGCGCATGTGAAAGCGATCCTGGCCACGGGCGACCTGCTGACGCTGGAGAACGTGGCCCGGGCCTCCTGGGTCTGCATGATGGCCGGCGCCGATTTCATCAAGACCTCCACCGGCAAGGAGGGCGTGAACGCCACCATCCCCGTGGCGCTGACGATGGTGCGCACCATCCGCGAATACCACGAGCGCTACGGCGTCATGGTGGGGTTCAAGCCGGCCGGTGGCGTGTCTTCTGCCAAGTCGGCGCTGCAGTACCTCACGCTGATGAAGGAGGAACTGGGCCGCGCATGGCTGGAGCCACACCTGTTTCGCATTGGCGCGTCGAGCCTGCTGACCGACATCGAGCGCCAGCTGGAGCATTACGTTACCGGCAACTATTCGGCGAGCCATAGGCACGCACAGCCATGAAGCCCTTGATCAGTTGGGGACAGGGCTTGTTCACTTCGTGTAACTGCGGACTGTCCCGCAAATCCATCTTCCTTTCCTGAGGACAGAGCTCCGCTTCGCTACGGTCTGTCCCCGAAAAATCATCCTATGCCAACCGTACTAGAAATCCTCCAGACCATGGACTATGGCCCCGCACCCGAAAGCCAGAAGGAAGCACTGGCCTGGCTGGACGAACACCAGCGCCGCTTCGGCCTGTTCATTGACAACGCGTGGAGTCAGCCGGCCGACACCTTTGCCTCCACCAACCCGGCCGACGGACGGGAACTGGCACAGATCACACAGGCCAGCACGGCCGACGTGGACCGGGCCGTGGCTGCGGCGCGCAAGGCCCAGCCGGGCTGGGAGGCGCTGGGTGGCCACGGCCGCGCCAAGGTACTGTATGCCCTGGCCCGGGCGCTGCAGAAGCACGCGCGCCAGTTTGGCGTGGTGGAGACGCTGGACAACGGCAAGACCATCCGCGAAACCCGCGACGCCGACCTGCCGCTGGCGGCGCGCCATTTCTACCACCATGCCGGCTGGGCCCAGCTGCTGGCGGAGGAGTTTCCCGGCTACCGCGCCGCAGGTGTGGTGGGGCAGATCGTGCCCTGGAATTTCCCGCTGCTGATGCTGGCCTGGAAGATCGCACCGGCGCTGGCCGCGGGCAACACGGTGGTCTTCAAGCCGGCCGAGTTCACCTCGCTCTCGGCACTGCTGTTTGCCGAAATCTGCCAGCGCTCTGGCGTGCCGGCCGGTGTGGTGAACATCGTCACCGGTGACGGCCAGGTCGGCTCGACACTCGTGAACCACGCCGGCATCGACAAGCTGGCTTTCACCGGCTCCACCGAAGTGGGCCGGCTGATCCGCAAGGCCACGGCCGGCAGCGGCAAGAAGCTGTCGCTGGAGCTGGGTGGCAAGTCACCCTACATCGTGTTTGAAGACGCGGACCTCGATGGCGCCGTGGAAGGCCTGGTGGATTCGATCTGGTTCAACCAGGGCCAGGTCTGCTGTGCCGGCTCGCGCCTGCTGGTGCAGGAGTCGATACAGACGCGCTTTCTGGCCAAGGTGAAGGCCCGCATGGACAACCTGCGCCTGGGCTCGCCGCTGGACAAGTCGATGGACGTGGGTTCGTTGGTGGACCCGGTGCAGCTGCAGCGCATCACCGGCCTGGTGGAAGGCGCGCGCGCTGAAGGCTGCGAGATCTGGCAGCCCAAGTGCGACCTGCCGGCGGCCGGCAGCTGGTATCCGCCGACGCTGATCACCGGGGCTTCGAGTTCGGCCGTGGTGGCGCAGGCGGAGATCTTCGGCCCGGTGCTGGTGGCCATGAGTTTCCGCACGCCGGTGGAAGCGGTGCAACTGGCCAACAACACGGTCTACGGCCTGGCGGCCTGTGTCTGGTCCGAGTCGATCAGCCTGGCATTGGACATTGCGCCACAGCTCAAGGCCGGTGTGGTCTGGGTCAACACCGCGAACCAGTTTGACGCCGCCTGCGGCTTTGGCGGCTACCGCGAATCCGGCTTCGGCCGCGAGGGCGGGCGCGAAGGCATGCTCGAGTACCTGGTGTCCACGGCCGAGGACGCTCGGCCCCAGGCACTACCAGCTGTGTCGGTGGCCAAGGCCAATCCAGTCGCTGCCGCGGCCAACGATGCCTTTGCCATCGACCGCACGCCCAAGCTCTATATCGACGGCAAGCAGGCGCGCCCGGACGGCGCTTACAGCCGCGCCATCCATGGTGCTGATGGCGCCTTCCTGGCCGAGGTGGGAGAGGGCAACCGCAAGGACATCCGCAACGCGGTGGAGGCGGCGCACAAGGCGGCGGGCTGGGCCAAAGCCACGGCCCACAACCGGGCCCAGGTGCTGTACTACGTGGCCGAAAACCTGAGCGTGCGGGCTGCGGAGTTTGCCGCGCGCCTGGGCGCGATGACCGGCGCAAAAAATCCCGAGACGGAAGTGCAGGCCAGCATCGAACGCCTGTTCCACTACGCCGCCTGGGCCGACAAGTACGACGGCCTGGCGCACCAGCCGCCGATGCACGGCATCACCGTGGCGTTGAACGAGCCGTTGGGCGTGATCGGCATCATCTGTCCGAACGAGGCGCCGCTGTTGGGCTTCATCTCGCTGGTGGCGCCGGCCCTGGCGCTGGGCAACCGGGTGATCGCCGTGCCTTCGCAGGCGCACCCGCTGTCCGCCACGGACCTGTACCAGGTGCTCGACACCTCCGACCTTCCCGGCGGTGCCCTGAACATCGTCACCGGCAACGCCGACGAGCTGGCCCGGGTGCTGGCCAGCCACTCCGATGTGGATGCCGTCTGGCGCCACGACGGCTCGGCCGAAGGTTGCGCCGAAGTGGAGCGCCTGTCGGCAGGTTCGCTGAAACGCACCTGGGTCAGTGGCGGCCGGGGTCGCGACTGGTACGACGTACAGCAATCGGCCGGGCGGGCGGTGTTGGCGCATGCCAGTCAGGTGAAAAATGTGTGGGTCCCTTACGGCGTGTGACCCAATTTCCGCCGGAATGGAAGAATCACGGCGGACAACCGATGTGTTCTTGGAGCAAGAGTTGATCGCCATGTATGGAGGTTCTGGGTCTGTGGCTTGCAAACTCGCCGCTGACATGGCGGGATCAGACCGCCGGCGCACTCAGCTCCGCGGCTGTAGTGGGATCAGGCCATCGGGTTACTCAACTCCGCGGCTGTCACCCGGCCTTCGGCCTCCTTCTTTACGCCGCTGCGCCGAGTACCCCGCCAGCCTGATCCTGCGGGCATGCTTGGCGATCGTGACCCAGGTGCGCCAACCACGTCAGCTGCCGAGGACGCCGGGGTGGGTGGCGCAGCGAAGTAAAGGGGGAGGAGGAGGCCGCAGGCCGACGACGGAGGACATTCGCGGAGCCATCCACCCCGGCGTCCTTGGCTCACCCACACCCGGACTTCAGTTTGGTTTCGCAGCATAGCTGTCCCATGTTGCCCCAGGAAATCATCCGCAGGAAGCGCGACGGCGTTGCGCTGAGCAGCGCGGAGATCCAGTTCTTCGTCCGTGGCATCACCGACGGCAGCATTGGCGAGGGCCAGGTGGCGGCGCTGGCGATGGCGGTGTTTTTCAACGACATGAACATGGCCGAGCGTGTGGCCTTCACGCTGGCCATGCGCGACTCCGGCGAGGTGCTGGAGTGGCGTTCGCTGGGCTTGGACGGCCCGGTGCTGGACAAGCATTCCACCGGTGGAGTGGGTGACGTGGTGTCGCTGCTGCTCGGCCCCATGATTGCCGCCTGTGGCGGCTATGTGCCGATGATCTCTGGCCGCGGCCTGGGGCACACCGGCGGCACGCTGGACAAGTTCGACGCCATTCCCGGCTACAGCACCACGCCGGAGCCGGCTCTGTTCCGCAAGGTGGTGAAGGAAGTGGGTGTTGCCATCATCGGCCAGACCGCGCAGCTGGCCCCGGCCGACAAGCGCTTGTACGGCGTGCGCGACGTCACGGCCACGGTGGAGTCGGTGGCGCTGATCACGGCCTCGATCCTTTCCAAGAAGCTCTGCGCCGGGCTGGACGCACTGGTGATGGATGTGAAGGTGGGCTCCGGCGCCTTCATGCCCACGCCCCAAAAGTCGCTGGAGCTGGCGCAGAGCATCGTCACGGTCGGCACCGGTGCCGGTCTGAAGACTTCCGCGCTGCTGACTGATATGAACGAGGCACTGGCGCCGAGTGCCGGCAACGCGCTGGAGGTACGGCTGGCACTGGACTACCTGAGCGCCAAGCACCGGCCGGCACGGCTGCATGCGGTGACGCTGGCGCTGTGCACCGAGATGCTGCTGGTCAGCGGCCTGGCCGCTACCGAAGAGGCGGCGCGCGAGCGCCTGCTGGCTGCGCTGAATTCGGGCCAGGCGGCGGAGCGCTTCGCGCGAATGGTCAAAGCGCTGGGTGGCCCGGGTGACCTGTTCGAGCGGCCTGACAAATACCTGCAGGCCGCCCCGATCGTGCTGCCGGTGCCAGCCACCAGCGCCGGCTTTGCCAGTGCATGCAACTGCCGCGCACTGGGACTGGCCGTTGTCGGCCTGGGGGGCGGGCGCACCCGGGCCAGCGACAGCATCGACTTCAGCGTAGGCCTGAGCGAGCTGCTGCCGCTGGGCGAGCCGGTGGCGTTGGGCCAGCCGCTGGCGTGGGTGCACGCCCGCACTGAGGCGCAGGCACAGCAGGCTGTGCGCGAAGTGCAGGCTGCATACCGCGTGGGCGGTGTGGCGCCGGCGCTCAATGCGGTCCTGTGCGGCAAGGTGCGGGCCTGAAGACTGCTCGACCCGGAGTGCCGGATTGGGCTACGGGGAGCTACGATGCGACTTGTCCATCTGAAACCAGCAGGAGACGTCCATGGCCTCAATTCGCAATTGCATCATGTTGCTCGGCATTTGCTTCGTGCTGAGCCCGCCAGCCCTGGCGCAGAGCAAGGCCACGGCCGTGAAAGCAGCAGCCGGCAAGCCGGCAGATGACTTCCAGAAGCAGGCGCTTGCGCTATCCACCGCCACCGAGACCCTGGGCGCGATGCAGGCCAAGGCGTCCCCGCGTGACAAGGAAGTGCTGGGCATCATCAACGCCCAGTTGGGCGTGATCGGCGCCAATGTGGACGCCGTGGTGGCGCTGTCGCAGCTGGTCAGCCAGATGCGCGATCCTCGCGACCTGGACCTGGGCCGCAAGTACCTGGCAGCGCACTGCGACGGGCTGCGCAAGATGGTTGGCCCTTCTGTAACCTACATCAAAGGCGTAGCCACCGGCCTGGCTGCCGTGGCCATCAATGCCGAGGTCGCCAAGGCCACCGAGTTGGCGGGCGGGATCGGGCAGCACGCGGTGTGCACCGACAAGAAATTCAATCCGCTGAGCCGGGGCGGCTAGGCGTCAACAACCCGCCAGACAGCGGGGACCGGCCATACCGGTTTGGTCTGCTAGCCTACCGAAGTACGTCTGCGGCTCCCGTCTCTTCAAGACCTGCCGCTATGCGAAAAAATGTCGAAACGCGTTGCTGCATCCCGGCATGCGGGGTGGGCCAGTTTGCAGACAACCGAGACTCCACATATTCCGGCGCCAACTGGCGAAGCACCTGGAAATCAGATCGGGCCTGGGCCATATCGCCGGTACCGACGCGGCACACCGCCAGACAGCTCTGGGCTGGCGTCAGCTGTGGTGCTTCGGCCAAGCAGCCGCGTGCGACATCGACTCCAAGCGCGTAGTTGCCACCGTAAAAGTGGGCCCACGCCAGATTGTTCAGAAACCAGTGGCGCAGGGGATCGCGCGGGCTCAGACGCAGGGCGTCTGTGGCGCACCGGATGCCCTTCTGCGGGTCACCGGAGCCTGCCTCGTTGAGCCCCAGCGAGGAGAGCGTGAACGCATCGTTCGGGTTCAGTTCATGGGCCCGCCGCAAGTCGGCCAGGCCCTGAGCGTATTCGCCGTTGTAGCCCAGAAGATGGCCGCGCCATCGATAGGCGACGTGGTCCCCGTTGTCGAGTGCGATCGCCAGCCGGGCTGCGGCTATGCCCGGTTCGAACGCCTGTGCGGGCGCGCGCGCTGTGCCGAAGTACATATGTTGCCAGTGGACGAAAGCCAGTACATGCAAGGCGGCACTGCAGCGTGGGTCCACGGCCAGTGCTTCATGGGCCAGCCGCAACGCCGCGTCGCGGGCTTCGGAATTTGCGGCGCTCTCATAGCCGACCCGCGCCGCCAGCGTGGCGCGCAAGGCCAACTGATAGGTGCCGATGCTGCTGGGGCGCAAGCCGCGTGCGCGCTGCAGTTCCGATTCGCTGATGTGCGGTGCAATGGCGGCAACGATAGCCTGGGTCAGCTCTTCCTGCACCGCGAAAATGTCCTCCAGCACGCGGTCGTATTTTTCGGCCCAGATGTGGTGGCCCGTGGGTGTATCGATCAACTGTCCGGTGACACGGATGCGGTTGCCGGCCCTGCGGATGCTACCCTCCAGTACATAGCGCACGCCCAGTTCCCGGCCCACCTGCCGGATGTCTGGCGACTTGCCCTTGTAGCTGAATGACGAATTGCGCGCGACCACAAACAAGGCGTGGAAGCGCGACAGCTCGGTGATGATGTCCTCGGTGATGCCATCCGTGAAGTAGTCCTGCTCCGGGTCCCCGCTCATGTTGGTGAAGGGCAGCACCGCGATGGACGGCTTGTCGGGAAGCGCCAGCGTGGCCCCGGCCACAGCACCTGCCACACGCACCCGGTGCGCATGCACCGGGTCGGGAAGGTTCTTGATGGATTGCTCGCCCTGGTCCTCGAACGTGGCATGGACCCTGCCCTTGACCGCGCTGCGGATCGCGTCCGAGACCGTGATGCCACCGGGCTCGGCCAGCCCTTCCAGCCGCGCGGCAATATTGACGCCATCTCCATAGACCGTGCCGTCGGGCTTCTCGATCACATCACCCAGATGGATGCCGATGCGAAAGCGCATCCGGCGGTCTTCGGGCGAGCCCTGTCCGCTGGCGTCGATCTCGCCCTGGATCGCCAGGGCTGCGCCCATGGCACCGGTCGCGGTATCAAACACAGCCAGCACCGAGTCGCCCGCCATGTCGATGACGCGGCCCTGATTGGCCTCGACCTGCATCCGGAACACGCTGCGTGCGGCGTCCAGCGCAGCGACCGTAGCGCGGTCATCGCCTGCCATCAGCCGCGAAAAGCCCGCAACATCCGCAACCAGGATGGCCGCCAACCGCTGTTTGAAATCAGTACCTGTCACGTGCGTGGGCCAGTCAAGGAGTCTCTGATCAAGTCTACGTCATGTGCGTGTTTGCTTTGCGTGACGTAGCCGTCGGACAGCGCGTTGACCTTGTCGCCGGCAAACGCCATGCATACCTCGCCAGGACGCTATCAGTACAGGATCGTTCGGTGCTGTATCCATGGGCCTGCCGGCCATTGTCTGCAGTGAAAAGTGGCTGAAAAATGCTCCGGCGGTGGTACCGCGCTGCAATACGGGACAACATATGGATTTCCTTTGGCATTTGTCGACATGTTTGAGCCGAATCTCACTTTGCCCTTGTCACCCTTCTCGATGCGCATCCGAGTCGGGTCTCTAGTGTCGCTGCCCGGCCGGCGGTTCCACCAATACCTGCACCACACGCCGCGTCACCGGCGCCACCAACAGTACCAGCGGGAACGCGATCAGCCAGGCTGTCAGCCAGGCGCCGATCCACAGGACGATGATGTCCGCGCCGGGGCTGGCCACGCGGAAGGTGGAGATGGCGGATACCACCATTGACATCAGGCCCGAGAGGATCAAGCCGAACAAGATCGGGGCGAAGCGGGCGGGCAGCATCAGGCCACCTCTTCGGCCGCTACGGCCATGCGCGCCAGCACGCTGGCGAAGTTGCGGCCAAAGGCCTCGGCCGTGTGCAGGTCCCCCGGTGCGAAGGACTGCCCGGGGGCGGAGTGGCCGGCCTGCGCCATCATGCCGGTCCAGGAACCCAGGCGGTTCAGCTGCTGCTCGTAGGGCACGCCGCTGTGCTGCTCGGGCGGGACGGGGTTGCCCACCCAGACCATGCCGTGCTGCATGGAGTAGGTGAACATGGAAATCAGCGTGCTCTGCTTGTCGCCGGAAGGCAGGGCCGAGACCGTGAAGCCCGAGGCGAGCTTGTCCTTGAGCTGCTGTGTGCGCCAGAGCCGGCCGGTGGCATCCATGAAAGTCTTGAAGGGGCCACTGACGCCACCCATGTAGGTGGGCGAACCCCAGATGAAACCGTCGAAGGCGATCAGCTGGTCCGGGTCGCTGCTGATGTCTTCAGCCTTGAGCAAGGTGACTTCGGCGTATTGCACGCTTTGCGCGCCGGCCACGACGCGACGGGCAAAGTGCTCGGTGTTGCCGTGGGCACTGTGGTAGATGACTGCAATGTGTTTCATGGGTGCTTCTTCCTCTTAAGAGTGGTTGGACAGGTTTCGGGCTTCAGGCGCGCACCAGCCAGGTCGTGGCGACGGCCGCGACATACAACCCAAGCCCGAGACCGTGTGGTTGGCCAGGCTCTTCAGGCAGTTCAGAGCGGGGGTCCTGGTGCGAGACGATGCGATGCCAGCACCCATGGCGGGCTGCATGACAAAAAGCGGAACCGTCACGGTGGCCATGCCCAGGGCCAGTGCCGGTGCCAGAGTGGGTGCGTGCAGCCATGGGGCTCCGGCGGCGCAGGCCAGCAACACGGCGAAGCCGATGCCGGTGGCGTAGTGGGCCGCCCAACCCAGGGCAACCTCACCCCGCACTGCAGTTGCCTGGGCGATGGCGTCGTGCGCCCAGCGGCCGCGCGCCATATGGCCGACCCAGCGGCCCAGCAGGGCCAAGTTGAGTGTCGGCACGCCGAAGCGCTTGAGCAGCATCAGCCAGGCGTCGAGCACCGCGGTGGCGCCGATGCCGATGGCAACGGCGTTTGCAAGGCTTTCGAGAAGTGGTGTCATGGTGGCTCCTTCGGGTTGACGGTGGGATGCGATGGGGTTACTCTACAAATTCAAGTCAACTTGAAGTCAAGCCCTTTTTTCATATGGACATTGCGGAAGTTGCCAAACGCGCCGGCGTGCCCGCCTCCACGCTGCGCTACTACGAGGAGAAGCGCTTGATTGCCTCGGTCGGCCGCCAGGGGCTGCGCCGGCTCTTTGACCCCGCGGTGCTGGAGCAGCTGGCCTTGATAGCGCTGGGGCAGGCAGCGGGCTTCTCACTGGACGAGATTGCACAGATGTTCTCGGCCGACGGCCGGCCGAATGTCAACCGCCAGATGCTCTCGGCCAAGGCTGATCAGCTCGACACCCTGATCCTGCGGCTTCGCGCCATGCGCAGCGGCCTGCGCCACGCCGCCAGATGCCCCGCCCCCAGCCACATGCAATGCCCGTCATTCCGCCGGCTGATGAAGGCGGCGTTTGATGGCAGTCTGGGCAGTGTGTCGAAGAAGGGCGCGCGCAAGGCCAGCTGAAGCCGCAAACGCTGGCCTAGGTACAACAGCAGTGTGTGGTGCCGCACTGAAGGCACGCGCGGCGGACGCTAGCCTTGGCCATGGCCGATACCGACCCGTTGCAGCAATACAAAGCCCGGCGGAACTTCTCCGTGACCCCGGAACCTGGCCATGCTGGCGAGGCCAGCGGCACCGCGCTGGAGTTCGTGATCCAGAAGCACTGGGCCAGCCATTTGCACTACGACTTCCGCCTGGAGCTCGACGGCAGCATGAAGAGCTGGGCGGTGCCCAAAGGACCGAGCCTGGACCCGGCCGACAAGCGCATGGCGATGCAGGTGGAAGACCACCCGCTGTCCTACGCCGGCTTCGAAGGCCTGATTCCGGCGGGCCACTACGGTGCCGGCAAGGTCATCGTCTGGGACAAGGGCACCTGGACTCCGCTTGGGGACGCGCACAGAGGCTTGCGCGACGGTAATCTCAAGTTTGAACTGCGCGGCCACAAGTTGCATGGCAAGTGGGCGCTCATCCGTATCAAGTCCAGGACCGGCAAGCAGCAGCCTTGGCTGCTGATCAAGGAGAAAGATGCATTCACCCGTGCTGCATCCACCTTCAGCGTGGTCGATGAGCAACCCGACAGCGTCGCCAGCCTGGCAGCATCAGCAAGCAAGGCAGCACCGGCTCGGCCTCGGAGGGCTGCACCGCGCGCGCCCCTGCCGGCGGCCTTGGCGCCGCAGCTTGCCCTTCTGGCCAGCGGTCCGCCGCCAGACCCTCAAGACTGGGTCTATGAAATCAAGTTCGATGGCTATCGCATCCTGACCCGGGTGCAAGCCGGTGCGGCGCGGTTCTTCACCCGCAGTGGCCTGGACTGGACCGCGAAGCTGGAGTCGCTGCGCCAGGCACTGGTTGCGTGCAAGCTGCCCGACGGGTGGTACGACGGCGAAATCGTGGTGCCGGACGCGCGCGGGCTGCCGGACTTTGGCGCGCTGCAGGCGGCGTTCGATACGCAGCGCAGTGATGACGTGCTGCTGTACCTGTTCGATGCGCCGTATCTGGACGGGCGGGACTTGCGGGCCGAGCCTCTGGACGCGCGCCGCGCTCAGCTGCAGCAGGTGCTCTCTGGCGTGGCGTCGGAGCGCGTGCGCTTCAGTGCTGAATTTGTGGCCGACGCTCACAGCCTGGTCAGCTCGGCTTGCAAACTGGGCCTGGAAGGCCTGATGGCCAAGCGCCGCGACGCGCCCTATGTCTCGGGCCGTTCCACAAGCTGGATCAAGCTCAAATGTGTGCGGCGCCAGGAGTTCGTGATCGCCGGCCACACCGAGCCGCAGGGGACGCGTGCCGCGTTCGGCGCCTTGGTGCTGGGCCTGTTCAATGCCCGGGGCGTGCTGGAGCACGTCGGCAATGTGGGTAGCGGCTTTGATGCACGCGGCTTGTCCGCCCTGCATAAAAAGCTCGAAGCCCTGGCCAGCAAGCGCAGTCCGTTTGCAGCGGCTGTCGCGGGCCAGGCCGCGTGGCACTGGGTCAAACCGGAACTGGTGGCGGAGGTGGCGTTTTCCGAATGGACCCGCGCCGGACACATTCGCCATGCCGTGTTTCAGGGGCTGCGTGCTGACAAGGCTGCCGGTACCGTGCGGCGCGAAGCGGTGACGGCAGTTGGCAGCAGCCGTGCCCATGATGGCGCGCACGTTGCGAAAGCGAGTGTGCGGCCGGCAGGGGTGCAGGTCACACACGCCGAGCGCGTGATCGACCCCCAGTCCGGCACCACCAAGATCGAATTGGTGCGCTATTACGGCCTGGTGGGAGCATTGATGATGCCGCACCTCAAGGGGCGCCCTGTGTCCTTGCTGCGCGCGCCGAGCGGCGTGCAAGGCGAACTGTTCTTCCAGAAACATCTGGAGGCCACAGCACTTGCGGGCATGCGGTCGTTGGCGCCAGGCCTGTCGGAGGGTCATCCGCCCATGATGGAGGTCAGCAGTGCCCAGGGCCTGGCTGCGGCAGCGCAATGGAATGTGGTGGAGTTTCACACCCACAACGGAATTGCCAGCTCCTTCGACAAGCCCGACCGCATGGTGTTCGATCTGGACCCAGGCGAAGGCGTGGTCTGGAAGCAGGTTCAGGAAGCTGCGCAGCTGATGCATGCCTTCCTGCTGCAACTGGGGTTGCAAGGTTTCCTCAAGACCAGCGGCGGCAAGGGCCTGCACATCGTGGTGCCGCTGCGCAGGGTGCACGGTTGGGACACGGTGAAGCGTTTCTCCCAGGCCATCGTGGCACACATGGCGGGCACCATCCCGCAACGCTTTGTGGCGCGCAGCGGGCCGAAGAACCGGTTGGGCAAGATCTTCATTGACTACCTGCGCAATAGCCAGGGCGCCACCACTGTGGCCGCGTGGTCGGCGCGCGCCCGCCCGGGCCTGGGCATTTCGGTGCCCGTAGCCTGGGAGGAATTGGTCTCGCTCAAGGGCGGCGACCACTGGAGTGTGGGCACAGTGCATACCCGGCTGGACCAGGGCAATGCGCCCTGGGACGGCTACAGCCGCAGCGCCTGCGGCCTTGCCCAGGCCATGAAGGCCCTGAACTGGTCACCCGCCCACCCCTGACGATCACACACCCTGCGCAACACTGAGGAGATGCTATGGATGCCTCCCTGCCTGCGGGCAAGGAAATTGGAGCGCTGAGATGAACAGCCGTCTATCAGGAAGAAGAGTCCCGCGCGTGCGGGGTGGATCCTCTGATGGATACGGCATCAAAGTGCCCAAAGCGTGA
>JANMKM010000562.1:0-6481 GCA_031372035.1 Rhodoferax sp.
TCACGCTTTGGGCACTTTGATGCCGTATCCATCAGAGGATCCACCCCGCACGCGCGGGACTCTTCTTCCTGATAGACGGCTGTTCATCTCAGCGCTCCAATTTCCTTGCCCGCAGGCAGGGAGGCATCCATAGCATCTCCAGCGCGCCAACAGCGCAGGGACGTTATAGCAGCTTGGGCGCGATGCCGGTCAGATCAGCAACGGTTCCTCCGCCATGGCTTCGAGCTGTTCCTCCAGCACCTGCACCTGGCCCTGCCAGTAGTCGCTGGAGCCGAACCAGGGGAAGTTGATCGGGAAGATCGGGTCGTGCCAGCGCCGCGCCAGCCAGGCGCTGTAGTGGATCAGGCGCAGCGTGCGCAGCGGCTCGATCAGGTCCAGCTCGCGCCGGTCAAAAGCGCGGAACTGCTCGTAGCCATCAACCAGTGTGCCGAGTTGGCGACTGCGCTGCTGCCGGTCACCGGAGAGCAGCATCCAAAGGTCCTGCACCGCCGGGCCGCTGCGGGCATCGTCCATGTCCACAAAATGCGGCCCCGGGCCGGCGCTGGCGGGGGATTCGATCGGCGTCCACAGAATGTTGCCAGGATGGCAGTCGCCATGCAGACGGATGCTGCGGATGGCCCCATTTTCTGTGGTGAAGCCGGCTGCAGGTCTCATGAAATAAGCGCGGGCCGCTACTGCATCGATAGCATCCTGGGACACGCGGCCCCAAGCCGACTGCACGTCCAGCGGCACCATGTCGTGCTCCAGCAGCCACTGCCGCGGCTCCACACCAAAGCTCTGCAGGTCCAGCGCAGGCCGGTGCTGGAAAGGCTGGGCCGCGCCCAAGCTGTGGATACGCGCCAGGAAACGGCCGATCCACTCCAAGGTGTCGGCGTCGTCCAGTTCCGGTGGCCGGCCACCGCGGTTCGGGCTGACTGAAAAGGCGAAGCCGGCGAAGGGGTGCAAGGTCCGCCCTTGCAGTACCAGCGGCCCGATAACTGGTATCTCGGCCGCCATCAGCTCGTCCGAGAAGCTGTGTTCTTCCAGGATCTGGGCTTCGCTCCAGCGCCCGGGCCGGTAGAACTTGGCAACCACGCGCTCGCCATCTTCCAGCCGCACCTGGTAAACCCGGTTCTCGTAGGAGCTCAGCGCCATGAGCCGGCCGTCGCCATACAGGCCGACGCTGGCAAGGGCATCCAGCACCACGTCCGGCGTCAGGCCGTCAAAAGCCTGGGGTGTGCTGTTGCCGTTGGTCATGCGGGCATTGTCGCCCGGGAGGCAGCGGCAGCGGATGCCTGCGAAGTAGCGAGAGCGGATGCCCGCGAAATCGGGGTTGGATCAAGAAATCGGGGTCGGATCAAATTCAGGAAAGTGATTTCACCGGAGGGCGAGCAATCCAGCGAAATTTGCTCCGACCCCGATTTCGTCGCCGCCGGAGCGAAAAGACCTGACCCCCATGCCCCTTCAGTCCCTCAGCGACAAGATGTGCCCGACCCGCGGATCCCCCTTGCCCGCAAGCACGTGCGCATAGGCCGCTTGCGCCGCGTCCGTACCCTTGTGCCGCTCCACCACCAACCACGGCGCAGCCGGGTCACCCACCTTGCCGGCAAACCCCTGCCAGGCCGCCACCAATTTCTGTCCTAGCACGGCAGCACCCCATTCGCCATTTCGCTTCTTGATCTGTGCCGGCGCAAAGAACAGGGTGGCGCGCGGACCCGGCAGGTCCTTGGCGCCGCCCAGGTTCTCGACGTGCGTACCGCCGATCGAACTGCTGAACTTCAGATTGACAAAGCGCGTGTGGATGGCCCGGCGCAATTCCATGTTGCCGGCAAAGTCCACATAGATGCATGCGGCTTGTGCGTCCACCTGGTCCAACTGGTCATAGCGCAGCACCCGGCTGTAGCAGCCCAGACTTTCACAAAATGCCACATTGCCGGCCGAGGTCAGGCCCACCACTTCCAGCCCTGGACGCTGTGCCAGCTGGAAGGCGGTGCCGTAGGCGGTCTTGCTGGAGGCACTGGAGAGCAGCAGCACGGCCTTGTCGCCGGCGCCGAAAAACTGGTTGTCGGCCAGAAAGTCGTCGATCAGCCAGGAGGTGACGAACAGCGGCCGCAGCAGGGCCTGGATGTCCTCGTTCTGCGCGTTGTAGAACGGGTCGCTGTTGCAGCGCAGGTACTGGTTGTAGACCCCGTGCAGCGCGGAGCGATGCGGTGCGCCATCGGCAAAGCCGTTCGGGCTCAGGCGCGTGGGCTGCAGCACGGCACTGTCGGCCATGGGCCAATAGCCGTAGAGCCGCTCGCCCACGGCAACACCGGGATGCAGCGACTGCGTCACCGTGGCGAACCCCCACACCGGGATGCAGCCCCAGCCGGCATCGGCCACCGGATAAAACTGCCAGTAGTTCATGGCATCACCAAATGCGGCGTAGGTGATGTTGTTGGAGGTCAGGGCAAAGCCTTCAACCTGCAACCGGATCTGGCCCTCGGCCAAAGCGCTGTCGGGAGCGCTGTGGAGCCGGGTTTCGGTCAGCTTGCCCTTGCGTACCTGGAAAGTGGTGGTCATCATCGCGCCACCATAAACGAAGCGGCCCGCCCCGGCAATCCGGGGCGAGCCGCTTTGGTGACAGCCCGGAATCGGGTCAGACCAATGTCACGGTCACATCAATATTGCCGCGGGTGGCGTTGGAGTAGGGGCACACCTGGTGTGCCGCATCCACCAGGGCTTGCGCCTGGGCGCGGTCCATGCCGGGCAGCGACACGTTCAGCCGTGCGGCGATGCCATAGGCCTGGCCGACCGGACCCAGGTCCACGCTGGCGTCGACGGCCACGTCGGCTGGCACCGTCAGCTTCATCTTGCCGGCAACCGCCTTGACGGCGCCAATGAAGCAGGCGGAGTAGCCAGCCGCAAACAGCTGTTCCGGGTTGGTGCCGTTGCCGGACGTGCCGGGGGGCGAGAGCTTGACGTCAAGGCGGCCGTCATCTGTCTTGGAGGCGCCATCACGGCCACCGGTGGTGTGGGCATGGGCGGTATAGAGCACTTTGTCGAGTTGGGCAGTCATGGTCTTTCCTTCTGGGGTTGGTCTTCGGAGTGAAGCGGGTTGGGAAACGGAGTGGATCAGGCAGTCAGGCGCTGGCGCAGCGCCTGCACCTGCTGGGTCAGCGCCACCAGTTCCGGAATCGAACATTGGGTGGCGCTCAGGATGCAGCCGGCAACGTTTGCTGCCTTGGTCTTTAGCTTGCGGCCGGCGGCCGTGAGCGTGATATGGACCCGGCGCTCGTCTTCCACGGCGCGGATGCGCGTCAGCAGGCCTGCGGCCTCCATGCGCTTGAGCAGAGGCGTGAGCGTGCCGGAGTCCAGGTACAGGCGTTCGCCCAGTTCCGACACCGACAGGCCGTCGCTCTCCCACAGCACCAGCAGCACCAGGTACTGTGGGTAGGTCAGGCCCAGTTCGTCCAGCAGCGGCTTGTAAAGCCGGGTCATGGCCAGCGAGGTGGAATACAGGGCAAAGCAGAGCTGGTTGTCCAGCATCAGGGCTTGCGGAGGAAGGGTTTGCGTTGCCATAGGGTGAATTGTACTACGCAATTGAATTGTGTGCAAACTAATTGTGTCGGCATGGTTTTTGGGCTGGCATCCTGCGCAGCCGCTGTGTTTGCAGCAGTTTCAGCGCCCTGCAAACCGGGCCGCCCGCCGCTCCACGAACGAGGCCACGCCTTCTGCCGCGTCGGCGCTGTTGGACAGGCGCTGTTGGACCTCGATGAAATCCTGCATCGCCACCACCGGGCCGTGCTCCACGGCCTTGAGGGCGTTCAGGCGGGTTGCCACCACGGCCAGTGGCGCCTGGGCCGCGATGGCTTCGGCGATTGCCAGCGCGGCAGCCAGTTCCTCGCCGGTGGGAACCACCTTTTGCACGAAGTGCAGGCGCAGGGCTTCGTCGCTGCCGAATTCGTCGCCGGTGAGCAGATGCAGCAGGGCATTGCCCAGTCCGGCGCGCTCGGCCATGCGCAGCGTGGCGCCGCCCGTGGCCATGATGCCGCGCTTGACTTCCAGCTGCGAGAAGCGGCAGTTGTCGGCCGCCACCACGATGTCGGCCGCCAGCATCAGCTCGATGCCCAGGGTGTAGGTGATGCCTTGTACCGCCGCCACCACCGGCTTCTCCCGACGCCGGTAGCCGGCCTGGCCCAGGTTCAGTGGATCCACCAGGCCCAGCGGCACGGCCTTTTCGCCACGGCGCATCAGCGGCGCGATGGTGGGCAGGTCTAGCCCGGCCGTGAAATGGGCGCCGAAGGCATGCAGCACACCGACCCGCAGTTCCGGCTCGTCATCCCGCCGGGTGTAGGCCTGCCCCAGTTCCCGGAACATGGTGGGCGTGAAGCCGTTCATCTTGGCCGGCCGGTTGATGCCGATCAGCAGCACAGCGCCGCGTTGTTCGCAGTGGATGGAGCCCTCAGGCGGTGTTGTCGGGGTATTCATGGGGGGTCTCTCCGGGGCCTGGTGAGCGGCGATAATAGAGGGTGTTTTGCAATGATGCTGCAAATCTCGGGCTCACGAGGCCCGAACCTCTGACACACATTCCGGGCGCGGCCATCCCCACTCCCCTTTCACGGAGATCAAAGCCTCATGAATCCCTATGACCGTCTGTTGACGGCCCGCGCCTGCAAGGTGCTGGCTCTCGCCCTGGGTTTGGCCGGCAGTGCCCTTGCTGCAACGATTCCACCCGGAACCGTGCTCCACGCCAAACAGGAATTCGTTCGCAACAGCGGCTCGGAGCCGGAATCACTGGACCCGGCAGTGGCCGAATCGGTGGGCGCCAACAACATCATGCGAGACCTGTTTGAAGGTCTTACGTCGTCAGACAACAGCGGCAAGATCGTGCCCGGCGTGGCCGAATCCTGGAAGCAGACCGACGCTGTGACCTGGGTTTTCAAGCTGCGCAAGGACGCGCTCTGGTCCAACGGCGACCCGATCACAGCCGAAGACTTTGTCTACGGCTGGCGCCGGTTCATGGACCCGAAAACCGCGTCCACCCTGGCCACGACCTACGGTGTGTTCATCCAGAACGGCATGGAAGTCGCCAAGGGCAGCATGCCGCCTACCGCGGTGGGTATCAAGGCCATCGACAAGAACACGGTGGAGATCAAGACCTCCTCGCCCGTCGCCTTCCTGCCGGACCTGATGTCCAACACGCAGTTCGGCCCGGCGCACAAGGCCACGATCGACAAGTTCGGCAAGGACTGGACCAAGCCCGGCAACATGGTCAGCAACGGAGCCTTCGTGCTCAAGGACTGGCAGGTCAACAGCCGGGTGGTGATCGAGAAGAACCCCAAGTACTGGGACTCCAAGAATGTGGTGCTGACCAAGGTCACGTTCCTGCCGGTGGAAGACGGCAATGCCGACGTCAAGCTCTACCAGTCGGGCGAAAACGAGATGGTGTACCAGCTGCCGCCCGGCACCTACGAGCCGCTGAAGGTCCAGTACCCGAAAGAAATCAAGAACGGTCCGATGCTGGGCCTGCGCTTCTACGCCCTGAACAACAACGATCCCATGATGAAGGACGTGCGGGTGCGCAAGGCCCTGTCCCTGGTGATCGACCGCGACATCCTGGCGCGCAAGGTCACGGCCGACGGCCAGGTGCCAGCCTATGGCGTGGTGGTCAAGGGCGTGGCCGGTGCCGATGTCACCACCTACGACTGGGCCACCTGGCCCATGGACAAGCGCGTGGCCGAAGCCCGCAAGCTGCTGGCTGAAGCGGGTATTAAGCCCGGGACCAAGATCAAGTTCACCTACAACAACAGCGAATACCACAAGAAGATGGCAATCTTTGCCGCCTCCGAGTGGAAGACCAAGCTCGGGCTGGATACTGAGATGGACAACCTGGAATTCAAGGTGCTGCTGCGCAAGCGCCATGACGGCCAGTTCCAGATCGCCCGCCACGGCTGGGTGGCCGACTACAACGACGTCACTACCTTCCTGACACTGGTGCAGTGTGGCTCCGATTCCAACGACAACAAGAATTGCAACAAGAAGGCGGACGACCTGACCCGCCAGGGCAACATGAGCCTGGACCCGGCCAAGCGCAAGGCGCTGTTGACCGAAGCCGCGCGGGTGGTGATGGACGACTACCCGATGATCCCGCTGCTGCAGTACACGCTGCCGCGGCTGCTCAAGTCCTATGTGGGCGGCTATGACGAGGCCAACCCCATGGACCGCTACCGTAGCAAAGACTTCTACATCATCAAGCACTAGGCCGGGCCGCAGCCATGTGGTCCTATGCCCTGCGTCGCGTACTGGCGACGATACCCACTGTGCTGGCCGTGGTGACGGTGTGCTACCTGATGTTGCACGCCACGCCCGGCGGCCCTTTTGACTCCGAACGCAAGATTCCGGCGGCGGTGCTGGCCAACCTGGAGGCCAAGTACCACCTGGACCTGCCGCTGTGGCAGCAGTACCTGTACTACCTCAACAGCCTGCTGCACGGCGACCTGGGTGCCTCGTTCCGTTACGC
>JANMKM010000583.1:0-13444 GCA_031372035.1 Rhodoferax sp.
GCACGCTGTGCCTGCTAAACGGTCTGGTGGAACTGCATGCCGGCCTGGGCCCAACCACGCTGACGCTGTTGGCGGGCAGCGCCGTGGCGCTGGTGCTGTTCGTGCTGCGCCAGCGCCGCATGGGCCGTGGCCTGGCCGCCGGTGGCGACGCGCCGCTGATGAACCTGGCGGTGTATGCCAACCGCGCCTTTGCCATGGGCAGCATCGTGGCCTTCATCTACGGCATGGCACTGTTCGGCTCCACCTACCTGCTGCCGGTGTACATGAGGCTGGGCCAGGAGCTGTCCGCCTCGCACGTGGGTACCATCCTGCTGCCGGCCGGTCTGGTGCTGGCCATCACCATCCCGCTGGTGGGGCGCCTGTCGGACCGGCAACCCACCTACCTGCTGGTGAGCATCGGCCTGGCGCTGCTGGCCCTGTCCTTCGGCCTGATGCTGACGCTGGGGCTGCACACCAGCCTGTGGCTGCTGGGCGCGCTGGCTGTGATGGGGCGCATCGGCCTGGGCTTCATCCTGCCATCGCTCAATTCGGGCTCGATGCGCGGCCTGCCCAAGGAGCTGATACCGCAGGGGTCGAGTGCCATCAATTTTGTCCGCACGTTGGGCGGCGCGGCCGGCGTCAGCCTGTGCGGCATCGTACTGGAGTGGCGGCTGGCGGCGCATGGCGACGTGCTGACCAACCCCGCCACCAGCGTGCAACGGCTGGCCGCGTTCAACGAGTCCTTCCTGATGCTGTCGGCCCTGTGCGCGCTGGCGCTGGTGGCGGCCTGGCGCTTGCGCGGGGCGGACACGCCGAGTGCTTGAAAGAGCGGGGATTAGACTAGGGCCATGTGCCAACTGCTAGGTATGAACAGCCGCTTGCCGGCCAGCCTGCATCTGAGTTTCACCGGCTTCGCTCAGCGCGGCGGCCTGACCGACCACCATGCCGACGGCTGGGGCATTGCCTTCTTCGAGAGCGAAGGCAATGCGCCTGGCAAGGGAGTGCGCTTCTTTGTGGACACGCAAAGCGCCGCCACCTCGCCCATGGCGCAGCTGCTGCGCGACTACCCTGTGAAGAGCCACAACGTGATCTCGCATGTGCGCAAGGCCACGGTGGGCGCGGTGACGCTGGAGAACAGCCACCCTTTCGTGCGCGAGCTGTGGGGCCGCTACTGGGTGTTTGCCCACAACGGTGACCTGAAGGACTTTGCGCCCTCGATGCACGGCAGCTTCCGCCCCGTGGGCAACACCGACAGCGAACTGGCTTTCTGCTGGCTGATGCAGCAGCTGGCCAAATCGCACGTGGGTGTGCCCAGTGTTGAAGAGTTGACATTGACGCTGCGCGAATTGGTGCCGTACGTGGCGCGTTACGGCACCTTCAACTTCCTGCTCTCCAACGGGCAGGCGCTGTGGGCCCACGCCAGCACCAAGCTGCACTACCTGATCCGCCAGTTCCCCTTTGGCGAGGTGCACCTGAAGGACGAAGACCTGCGCGTGGACCTGGCCGAGCTCAACGGCCCGCAGGACCGGCTGGCGATCGTGGTGACCGAGCCGCTCACCACCAATGAGGACTGGGTGGCCATTGCGCCGGGTGAGCTTTTGGCGTTTGTGGACGGCGTGGCTGTACCCTGCGCTGCGCCACGGCGCCAGTGAAGCGCTCCGGAGTCAGGAGACCGCCGCCTCCAGCGCGTCGATGAACATCGACGCCACGTCAAAGCCGCTCTGGTCCGTGATCTCCTGAAAGCAGGTCGGGCTGGTGACGTTGATCTCGGTCAGGCTGTCGCCAATCACGTCCAGCCCCACCAGCAGCAGGCCGCGGGCATGCAATATCGGCCCCAGCGCCTCGGCAATTTCGCGGTCGCGCGGGCTCAGGGGCTGGGCTACGCCCTTGCCGCCGGCCGCCAGGTTGCCGCGCACCTCGCCGCCCTGCGGAATGCGCGCCAGGCAGTAGGGCACCGGCTTGCCACCGATCACCAGCACCCGCTTGTCGCCTTGCACGATGGCCGGCAGGAACTTCTGCACCATCACCGACTGCGCGCCATCGCGGTTCAGGGTCTCGGTGATCGAGCCCAGGTTGAGCCCGTCTTCGCGCACCCGGAAGATGCCCATGCCGCCCATGCCGTCCAGGGGTTTGAGGATCACGTCCTTGTGCTCGGCGTGGAAGCTCTTGATCACTTCGGCATCGCGTGTCACCACCGTCGGGCCGATGAATTGCGGAAACTCCAGGATCGCCAGTTTCTCCGGGTGATCGCGCAGCGCCCTGGGTTCGTTGAACACCCGGGCGCCGTCGCGCACGGCGTGCTCCAGCATGTGGGTGGCGTAGAAGTATTCGCTGTCAAAGGGTGGGTCCTTGCGCATCACCACCACGTCAAAGTCTCTCAAAGGCAGCCGCTCGTCGCTGGTGACGCGAAACCAGAAGGGTCCCTCGCCCGTGAGCGTGATGCGCCGCACCTCTGCCCGCACGCAGCCGCCGCGCGCCCAGGACATGTGCGCCGGCTCGCATGCCGCCAGCGTGTGGCCGCGGCGCTGGGCCTCGCGCATCATGGCAAAGGTGGTGTCCTTGTAGATCTTGAAGGATTCCAACGGGTCGGCGACAAACAGGATGTTCATGCGGGTCTCAATAGGCGGCAGGGCGCCTGTACTGTTGCACAAAAAGCGCCAGCGCGCCGGCCACCACGCCCCAGAAGGCTGAGCCCACACCCCCCAGCACCACGCCGCTGAGCGTGACCAGGAAGGTGATGAGCGCTGCCTCGCGGTGTTCCTCGATCTTCAGCGCCGTGGCCAGCGCCGCGCCGATGGTGCCCAGCAACGCCAGCCCGGCAATCGCCGCCACCAGTTCTTTGGGAAAGGCTGTGAGCACTCCCGTGACGGCCGCCCCAAAGATGCCGATCAGCACATAGATGGCGCCGCAGGACACGGCCGCGGTGTAGCGCTTGGCCGGGTCCGGATGGGCCTCGCGCCCCATGCAGATCGCCGCCGTGATGGCGCTGAGGTTCAGTGCAAAGGCGCCAAAAGGCGCCAGCAGCAGTGTGGCCACGCCGGTCAACGTAATGATCTTCGAGATCGGCATGTTGTAGCCGGCGGCGCGGATGGCCGCCACGCCTGGCAGGTTCTGCGAGGCCATGGTCACCACGAACAGTGGTAGCGCCAGGCTGATGGCCGCGCTCCACGTGAAAACCGGTGCCGTGAACACCGGCATGGCGGGAGCAAAAGTGATGGAAACGCCCGCAAATCCAGCACGGGCAGCTACGAAAGCAATAGCAACCGCGAGTGTGATCGGCACCGCATAGCGCGGTGTGTAGCGCCGCCCCAGCAGGTACGTTACAAGCATCAGCAGCACCAGCGCCAGATCGCTCTGCGCCGCGCTGAAGGCCTGCAAACCAAAGCGTGCCAGTACCCCGGCCAGCAGCGCCGAGGCCAGCGCCACCGGTATCCGGTCCATCACCCGCTCGAACCAGCCGGTAACGCCAACCAGCGTGATCAGCGCCGCGCACAGCAGGAACGCACCAATCGCCTCGCCCATGGAAAAACCACCTGCCAGCCCCGCTGTGGCCAGCACCGCCGCCCCCGGCGTGCTCCACGCCACCATCACCGGCTGGCGCAGCCACAGCGACGGCACCACCGTGCACAAGCCCATGCCCAGCCCCAGCGCCCACATCCAGGAGCTGATCTGCTCCGGTGTGGCATGAAAGGCCTGCGCCGCCTGAAACACGATGGCCACCGAACTGGTAAAACCCACCAGCACCGCCACAAAGCCGGCGCTGAAAGCCGGCAGGCTCAGGTCCTTGAAAAATCGCATGGTGGGGATTGTGGCAGTGGCTCTCGTTGCTGGTGGGCGCGTGGCAAGTCCGTTCGGGCTGAGCTTGACGAAGCCCATCGACACATGGAGCACGTTGGTGGGGGAAGCCATGCGCGGGCAGTCGCCGGCGCTTCGGTGCTCGGTCCTGCCGCTACGTTGCGCTCCGCTCCACTGCGCCGCAGGACTTCCTTGCAGTGCTCGCCGTCCAGGGCAAGTCCATAAACTCGCCCGTGCCGGGCTCAAACATATGGACTTGAGCGCTTCGCGCCGACCCTGGCCGACTGCGCTCCTCAGCATCGCACAGGCGCGCCGTCAACTGCCCGCCCATGGCTCTGGCGGAGCGCGGCTGGTGGGCGGATTCACTCCTTCTTGGGGACAGCTTTATGGTTGCCTGCGACCTAGAATTCAGCGACGCCAAACTACAACTTATCAGGCGCCGCTAGGCGCCATGAGTTCGCCATTGCTGGCTAGAATGAATTGTTCTATGGAAGCCCAACGCGTTACCTGCGGCCTGTTGATTCGAGCGATGTCTCGCGATCCAGAAGACGACCGCGTCCGGGTCAAGGACGACTTCAAACTCGTCGCCCAATGTGATTGCGAGGCGATCAGCCATCTGATTTGTGAAGATGCGAGCACTTTGGCCAAGTATCTGCAGCGCGCCCTGGAAGCTGGCCTGACAGAGACCAAAGTGGTTCTACTACGTGGCGGATTTGATGAGTCGTGGTTCGAAAACGGACAGGCTCGACTGGTGCCGTAATTCGCACGTTGGCTTCAGAATGCGCCCATCACATCCAGCCCGCCTGCACAGAAGGCCCGAGCCGATGAACCCAGAGCTGAATGTTGAACGCGCGACCCCTGCAGACGCACCACGCATCAGCGCACTCATCGGTGCTCTGAGCAAGCCGTTCCTGTTGTCACCATCCGGCGAAGGCGCGGAGCTATTCCTTGCTTCCATTTCCGAGTCAGCAATTGCCGGCTATGTCACCGCCTACAACTTTGCGTACTTTGTGGCCGAGGTGCAGGGTCAATTCGCAGGCGTTGTGGCACTGCGCGACAACAGCCATCTGTTCCACCTGTTCCACCTGTTCATTGCCGAGCCGTTTCAGGGCCAGGGCCTTGGTCGCGCGCTCTGGCAGATGGTGGAGGCGCATGCCATTCAGCTGGGCAATCCTGGCAAGTTCACTGTCAATTCGAGTCTTAACGCGGTGCCGGTGTACGAGAGATTCGGTTTCGTGGCAATCGACGAAGTGGTCCAGAAGCACGGCGTTGCATTCCAGCCCATGCAGCTCAACCGTGATGCGTAGGCCAGTTGCCGCGACCACCAACAACGCCACGCCGAAGCCACAGCCGGGTAGTTGACGGCGCGCCTGTGCGACGCCGAGAAGCGCAGGCGGCCAGGGTCGGCGCGTAGCGCTCAGTTGCGCACTGTTTGAGCCGAAGGCGAGTTTGCGCAACTGCCCTGGTTGCCGAGCATCACAGGGTAGTCCTGCAGCGCAGTGGAGCGGAGCGCAACGTAGCGGCAGGACCAAGCAATCGAAGCGCTGGCGACTGCCCGGTTGTGGCTTCCGCAAACCAAGCTGCGAACACCAGGCTGACCTCAATTTGCTACAGTTTCAGTAGTGCTCCGTGCTTTATCCATGAGCTTTACAGCCACATTCTCCTCTGAGAAACCGGTGTACATTCGGTCCACCGGTAGCCGTATCGGCCATGCGCTGCCCTCTGACGGACCCACCCGCGATCGGGATAGGCTTGCCCCAGCGACCTAGAATTCAGCAACGCCGACCCACAGTGTTTCACCCAACTGCGAGAGCCTCATGATCAGCCCCGAGTTCCTCATCACATCGCTCATCGTCGTACTCATTCCTGGCACCGGCGTGGTCTACACCGTATCCACCGGGCTGGTGCAGGGCCGCAAAGCCAGTGTCTGTGCCGCTCTGGGCTGTACGGCGGGGATCGTTCCGCATCTGCTGGCCACGGTGCTGGGTCTGGCGGCGGTGATGCATGTCAGCGCTGTCACGTTTGAGGTCTTGAAGGTCGCCGGGGTGGCCTATCTGTTCTACGTGGCGTGGGCGACCCGGCGCGACAAGTCGGCGTTTGCGTTGGACGGCAGCGTGGCCAGAACCAGAGCATCCGCGCTCGTCACCAAGGCTTTCCTTCTCAACATCCTGAATCCCAAGCTGACGATGTTCTTCCTCGCGTTCCTGCCGCAGTTTGTGGATACCGCGCTGGGGCAACCGCTCGTCCAGTTGCTGCAGCTCAGCACCATTTTCATGGCCATGACCGTCGTCGTCCTTGTGGTCTACGGCGTCGTGGCACACGCGTTTCGCACGCTGCTCATCGCGTCGACAACTGTGCAGCGTTACTTGCGCTACACCTTCGCTACGCCGTTCTCGGGTCTGGGTGCCAGGCTGGCCATGACCGAGACGTGATGGCTGGCGCCACGCCACCTTGAACACCCTGCATGCGCCCGGTCTGGTGCTGGAGCCCTTGCTGCAGGGCCATGCAGCCGAGATGTTCGTGGTCCTGAGCGACCCGGCCATCTACGAGTTTGAAAACCAGCCACCGCGCTCGCTCAGCGCTTTGCAAGAGCGCTATGCCAGGTTGGAGCAACGGCTTTCGCCCGACGGTACACAGCAGTGGCTGAACTGGGTCATCCGGTTGCCGGGCGGGGAACTTGCAGGGTTCATGCAGGCCACGGTGATTGGGGCGAGCAGGGCCTACGTGGCCTACGAACTGGCCAGCCGATTCTGGCGCCGCGGTATTGCCAGCAGCGCGCTTGAAGCGGTCCTTCAGGAATTGGCCTTGCACTACGGCGTTCGTGATGCGTACGCGCTGCTCAAGGCTGCAAACTTCCGATCCCTGGGTCTTCTTGCCAAGCTGGGCTTCCAGCTGTTTCCGGCGGAGGCCCGCCCGTCATGGCAGCCCGGGTCGGCAGAGATCACGCTGCACAAGGCGCTGTATCCGGATGGCAACGCCGCCTGGCCGGTGCCAGTCGGCGAGCACTCTTGAACCACCACGCCCAACCAGCGTGCACGGTTGCGTCCAAGCCGGCTACGGAGTAGGATTCCTACATCGCATTCCTACTTTGAGAGACGCCATGCAAGTCACGGAAAAGGGCCAGGTCACCATCCCCAAACACATCCGCCTCGCGGCAGGTGTCGCGCCTGGCAGCGTTGTTTCGTTCAGCCTGGAGGGGGGCAAGATCTTGATTACGCCCATGGGAACCGGCGTGAAGGATGACCGCCGCGCGAAGCTGCGGGCCGCTGCGGCGCGTGTTCGCGGCAGCCTGAGCCCGGAGTTCAAGCAACTGAGCGCCGACGAGATCATGCGCTTCATCCGCGGCGCGGATGCTGCCCCAGCCGCTGCACGCCGTGGCCGCGGTTAGCCTTGCCAACTACGATGGCAGCGCCGGAACGCTGGTAGACACCAATGTCTGGGTCGACTGCATCGACGCGGCGAGCCCCTGGCGCACGTGGGCTGTCGAGCAGCTGCAAAGCTGCAGCGAACGCTCTCCCCTGCATGTCAACCTGATCATCTACACGGAGCTATTGGTTCCCGGCCCGAGCGTCGAGGCACTGGACGCACTTCTGGACGTGTACGACACCCTGCGCAGCCCTCTGCCATGGGCCTGTGCATCGCTGACTGCTGCGGCCTTTGCCCTGTACCGCCGCAGAGGTGGAGCGAAACAGAAGCCGATGCCTGACTTCTATATTGGCGCTCATGCGGCAGTGGCGAACTTGAGGGTGCTGACACGCGACGCCGGGGTGTACCAGAGCTACTTTCCCCGCCTGGTCGTCATTGCATCCTGACGTTCCGCCAGCCAGCGCTACTTGGTTACGGTCGCAAACGCGCCCGTCGCCTTGTTTGGCTGGCGGCTGGCAGCTAGCGCGTCAATTGATCGGCGCGGAAGAAGCCGTTCAGTTCCTGGCCCGACGCGGCTTCGGCAAAGGCGTTGAACGTGCCCTGCTCGGCCAGCGCCTTGGCAGCGCGCATGAAGCCGCCCCAGGCCGAGCGGGCCAGGGCGCCGCCGACGCTGATGCGGCGCACGCCCAGGGCGGCTGCGGATTGCAGCGTCAGGTTGCTGGCAGAGCCGATCAGCAGGTTCACTGGCTTGGGTGCCACCGCAGCCACCACGGCACTGATCTGCTCCGGTGTGCGGATGCCCGGCGCGTACAGGCAGTCGGCGCCGGCCTGCGCATAGGCCTGGAGCCGAGCGATGGCTTCGTCAATGTCGGGCTGCCCCCAAAGAAAACCTTCAGTCCGGCCCACCAGCAGGGTGTCGCCACCATTCTGGTCAATGGCCTGGCGCGCCGCACGCACGCGCGCCACTGCTTCGTCGATCGTGAACAACGGGTTGTTCGCGTCGCCGGTGGAGTCTTCGATCGACAGGCCGGCCACACCGGTGGCCACGGCCAGCGTCACGCTCTCGGCCACCGCGGCCGGGTCTTTGCCGAAGCCGTTCTCGAAGTCGGCATTGACTGGTACGTCGGTGGCGGCCACCAGTTCGCGCAGGTGCGCCAGCACCGCGTCACGCTCCATCGCGCCGTCGCTGTGGCCTTCGGACCAGGCGTGGCCGGAGCTGGTGGTGGCCAGCGCCTTGAAGCCCAGGCCCTGCAGGTAGCGGGCGCTACCCACGTCCCAGGGGTTGGGGATGATGAAACAGCCCTGGCTGTGCAGGGCATGGAAGGCGCGGCGCTTGTCGGCGATGCTGGGACGGGACGGGGTCATGGGCGGGTCTCCTGTCGAATTCTTTTTGAGTGATTTTGCCAGTGGGTTGGTATCCTGTGGCACATGTCCGAGGAAGTGCGTCAGCTGGAGTCCGCCATCCATGCGCTTGAAGCGCAGCGGGCGTTGTTGGGCGATGCTGTTGTTGATACGGCTGTCGGCCCCTTGCGTGCCAGGCTTGCCGCGTTGGCAACACCGCATCCGGTTGCGCCCGAAGATCAGAGCCTCAGGCAGGTCAGCATCCTCTTTCTCGATATGGTGGGTTCCACGGCGCTGAGCCAGCACCTCGACCCAGAGCAGATCCACGGCGTGATGGATGGCGCCTTGGCGCGTGCCACGGCGATCGTGCAGGCCCACCAGGGCAAGGTGCTGCAGTACGCCGGGGACAATCTGCTGGCCGGCTTTGGCGCAGAGGCTGCCCGCGAAGACGACGCCGAGCAGGCGGTGCGATGCGGCCTGGCATTGCTCGAGCTCGGACGTGCGCTCGGCGATACGGTGCACCGTCAGCACCGACATGCCGGGTTCAATGTGCGGGTGGGTATCCACACCGGAGCGGTACTGCTCGGCGGCGGCGTGGATGCCGCCGGGACCATCCGTGGCATTGCCGTGAACGTGGCTGCGCGCATGGAGCAGACGGCGCCGGCCGGCACGCTGCGCATCAGCCATGACACCCAGGCCCTGGTGCGCGGCCTGTTTGAGGTGCTGCCCCAGCCGCCCTTGCTGATCAAAGGTGTGGACACGCCGATTCAGAGTTATCTGGTGCAGCGCCCCAAGCCCAGGGCCTTGCTGTCCGCAAATCGTGGTATCGAAGGCGTGGTCACGCGCATGGTCGGACGCGAACTGGAGTTCGAGAAGCTGCAGGATGCCTGCAAGCGCTTGATCGGCCAGCCCGCTGGTGTGCAGCTGTTGATGGTGGTTGCTGATGCGGGCCTGGGCAAGAGTCGCCTGCTGCACGAGTTCCGAAACTGGGTGCAGGCGCAGGCCTGGCCCACGGCCTTGTTCCAAGCCCGGGCGCTGCCGCAGACCCGCAGTCAGCCCTACGGTTTGCTGCGCGACATCCTGGGCCGGTGGCTGGAGTTGGACGAGAGCGAAGGCCCGGATGCGGCCAGGCACAGGCTGGAGCAGGCCATGGCCCGCTTGTTCGCGGCTGATGAGGGCCAGGACTTGGCGCAGGCGCACGCGCATGTGCTAGGGCATTTGGTCGGGCTTGACCACGCTGACAGCCAGCACGTGCGGGGCATCCTGGAGGACCCACGGCAAATCCGAAACCGCGGCTTTCACACAGCGGCGCAGATCATGCGTCGGGTTGCAGCCCGGGACCAGGCGCCCGTGGTGCTGCTGCTCGACGACCTGCATTGGGCTGACGAGGGCTCATTGGACTTTCTGGACTATCTGGCGCAGGTCAGTCGCGATCTGCCGCTGCTGATGCTGTGCTTGACGCGGCCGGAGTTGTATGAACGCCGCCCCGGCTGGAGCAGCGCTGATGGCCGGCGTGTGCGCATCGCGCTGGCCCCGCTGGCGTCGGGCCATAGCAGCGAGTTGGCCAATGAATTGCTGAAGAAGCTGCCCGAGATTCCGGCCACCCTGCGTGATCTGGTTGCCTGCGGCGCCGAGGGCAACCCTTTCTATATGGAGGAACTGGTGAAGATGCTGATGGACGAAGGAGCCATTGCCGTTGACGCCCAACGCTGGACGGTGGTTCCGGAGAAGCTGGTGCTCGCGCATGTGCCGCAAACGCTGACCGGCGTGTTGCAGGCGCGGCTCGACAGCCTGCACGCCACGGAGAAACTGGCGCTGCAACAGGCGGCAGTGATCGGCTTCGTGTTCTGGGAGCAGACTCTGGCCGCCATCGATGTGCATGCCGTGGCGGCGCTGCCGGGTGTGACGCAGCGTGAACTGGTGGTGCAGCATGGCCTGGCCAGCTTGGGCGAGATGCGCGAATTCAGTTTCAAGCACCAGATACTGCACCAGGTGGTCTACGACACGGTGCTCAGGCAGGCGCGGCGCGAATACCACGCCAAGACGGCAGCATGGTTGGCAGGCATTGGCAGTGCCCGTGCTGGCGACTTTCTGGGCGTCACGGCCGAGCACTATGAAAAGGCGGGTGATCTGGCCGGCGCCTGCGAGTTTTTCACGCGCGCGGCCGAGCATGCCCGGGAGCGTGACGCCCACCAGGAAGCGCTGGACCACACCGCCCGGGCGTTTGCGCTGCTGGGCCAGGACCTGTGCCCCGACCATCCTCAGATGCGCTGGCGCTTGCACGATGTGCGCGAACAGATATTGGACCTGCAGGGACGGCGCGCAGAGCAGCAGGCAGACATTGCAGCGCTAGAGCAGCAGGCGGAAGTGCTGAACAATGACAGGTTGCGCGCCACGGCGGCATTGCGTCGTGCTGGCCTGGCGTTTCGCCTGGGGGACTATCTTATGCAGCAAGTTGTTGCCCGACAGGCACTGGCGCTGGCCGAACGCGCAGACTGCCTGGAGTCGCGGCTCAGTGCCCACCGGCTGCTGGTCAATGCCATGATCAATCTTGGAGAAGACTTGGCGGCCCGCGAACTGGCGCAGCAGGGACTGGAAACTGCGCGAGCCCACGGATTGCGGCGGGTCGAGGCGCGGTTTCTCAATTCCCTGGCCCTGACCTTGGGCCGGCAGGATGATCTGGCGGGAATGCTCCCTCTGGACCAGCAGGTGTTGCAGATATACCGTGACCTCGGTGACCGCACGGGCGAGGCAAGTGCCCTGCACAGTGTGGGCATTTCCTGGCTGTCCCTTGGGCAGCTTGCGCAAGCTCAGCAGTTTCTTCAGCAGAGCTTGCGCCTGATGCGCGCTCTTGGCAACCGGTCTGGCGAGCCCTATCCGCTGTCCGGCTTGTCGCAGCTGGCGTTGTGGCAAGGCGAGGATGCGCTGGCACTGGCGCACGCGCAGACGGCGGTGGATCTGGCCATCGAAGTGCAGGCCACGCGTTGTGCCGCCAATGCCCTGTGCTCGCTGGGATACGCGGAACTGGCGTTTGGGCGCCATGCAGCGGCCGTGGCCGCCTTCGAGCGGGCCGGTGCGATGCCGCTGCCTGCGAACGACGCGCAGCAGTTTGATTTCGCTGCCGGTTTGGCGCGCGTTGCTCTGGACCAGGGGCAGGCCCAGCAGGCGTTGCGGATCATGCAGGGTGCGCTGGAGCACTTGACCGAAGGTGGTGCATTGGTGGGAACCGACCGGCCGCATCTCATTCGCTGGACCTGTTGCCAAGCATTGCAGGCGGTGAATGACCCGCGGGCCGCGGACATGCTTGCCGCAACCCACTCAGAGTTGATGGGCCGCACCGCCACGATCACGGACAGCGTGCTGCGGCACAGCTTCCTTGCCAACATCCCAGAGAATCGCGAGATCGTGGCGGCTTGGCGGGCACAACAGCTGCTATCAATGTAGTAGTACTGCGTGCTTTTATATGAGGCTCGGGAGATTTCCATCTCGGGTGGTCCGCAGAAATCGGGGTCAGAGTCAGGTTTCGTTCAGTGGCGTCGTGCGCCGAAAAGGCCGCTGTCCTGAACCTGAATCCGACCCCAATTTCTGCTGCGGCTCGTGGCGCGATGTGACTCTGGCTTCAGGCCTGCGCTGAATCGGGCGCCACCATGGGCAACAGCAGGATGAAGCGGCTGCCCTGCTCCAGTTCGCTTTCCCCCTGCAGGCTGCCACCCAGCACCTCGGTCACCAGGTTGTAGACGATGCTCAGGCCCAGGCCGTTGCCGCCGCGACCCAGCTTGGTGGTGAAGAAGGGGTCGAACAGCCGGCCCAGATGGGCCTGGGCAATGCCACAGCCGTCGTCCTGCGCCACCAGCTCCACCCAGTCCGCGTCGATCAGGCGGGCGCTGAGCGTCACCCGGCCATGGGGCTTGTGCTCAAAGGCATGCAGCAGCGCGTTGTTGATCAGATTCCCCAGCACCTGACCCAGCGGACCGGGGTAGCTGTCCATGGCAATGCCTTGGGGAATGTGCTGCTCCACGCTGTGCGGCGTGCGCTTGATCACCGGGCCCATGGTCAGCATGGTGTCGGCCACCAATTCGTGCAGGTGGAAGGCTCGCCGCTGAGCGCTGGTCTGGTCCACCGCCACCTGCTTGAAGCCGCTGATCAACTCGGCCGCGTTGCTCAGGTTGCGCAACAGCATCTCGGTGGCCTGGCCGGTGTTGCTGACATAGGCCGTGAGCGCCGAGCGCGTCAGGCCACGCTCCATCAGGCGGCCGAAGTCACGGTTGAGATCATGCAAAGTGCTGGCCACGGTGACGCAGGTGCCGATGCGGGTGTTGGGCTCGTGCGCCACGCCGGCCACCATCGAGCCCAGCGCGGCCATGCGTTCGGAGAGCTGCATCTGTACCTGGGTGCTCCTGAGCGTGTCCATGGCTGTGATCAGTTCGTGGTTGGCCTGTTTCAGGGCCTCGGTGCGCTGAGCCACGCGCTGCTCCAACGTGGCATTGAGCTCACGGACCTTGGTCTCGCGGCGGCGTGACTCGGTTACGTCTTCATAAGCCAGGATGAGCACCGACTCCGAACCCAGTTCCACCATCGTGCCAGAGAGCAGGCACAGGATGTGTGTCTTGCCGTCGCCCACATTCAGCCAGGCCTCGTAGTTGCGGATCTCGCCCTCGCGCTCCAGCGTGCGCAGTGCGGTGACGCGGTCGCGCAGATCACGCCAGAAGCCCACCTCTTCCCCGTTCCTGCCAATCACGTCTTCGCGCTTTCGGCCCAACTGGCGCAGCCAGGCGTCGTTGATGTCGATGATGCGGTAGCCCTCGCGCCGGGTGGCCACCAGCAGTGCCACCGGCGAGGACTGGAAGATGGCGGCAAACTTGGCCTGCGAGATCCGCAGCGCCTGCTCCGCCAGTTCGCGCTCCAGCAGCTCGCGCTGCAGCGACTCGGTCTGCACGTCGCGCTGGTGCAGCAGCGCCGCCAG
>JANMKM010000590.1:0-7918 GCA_031372035.1 Rhodoferax sp.
TCCCTTCTCCGTACTCGACCTCTCGCCCATCACCGCCGGCGGCAATGCCGCCCAGTCGTTCGCCAACACCCGCAGCCTGGCACAGCATGCGGAGAGCTGGGGCTTCAACCGCTACTGGCTGGCGGAGCACCACGGCATGCCGGGCATTGCCAGTGCCGCCACCTCGGTGTTGATCGGCCATGTGGCCGGCGCCACCAGCCGCATCCGCGTGGGGGCTGGCGGCATCATGCTGCCGAACCATGCGCCGCTGCTGATTGCCGAGCAGTTCGGCACGCTCGAATCCCTGTATCCGGGCCGCAGCGAACTGGGGCTGGGGCGGGCGCCGGGCTCCGACCCCGTGACCGCGCATGCGATGCGGCGCAACCTGGCCAGCGATGCCGATGCCTTTCCGCAGGACGTGCTGGAACTGATGGACTACTTTGCCGATGCTCCCGCGGCGGACGCGCAGGGTACGCAACGCAAGCGGGTTGTCGCCGTGCCGGGGCAGGGCCTGCAGATACCGATCTGGATCCTGGGCTCCAGCCTGTTTGGGGCCCAGCTGGCCGCGGCCTTTGGCCTGCCCTTTGCCTTTGCCTCGCACTTTGCGCCGGCGCAGATGATGCAGGCGATGGAGATATACCGTGCCACCTTCAGCCCCTCGGCGCGCCTGGCCAGACCCTATGTGATGCTGGGCTTCAACGTGTTTGCGGCGGATACCGATGAGGAGGCCGCCTATCGCTCCACCTCGATGCAGCAGTCCTTCGTGAATCTGCGCAGCGGCCGCCCGATGCGCCTGCCGCCACCGGTGGAGGGCTACCGCGAGCGTTTGGGCGCGCCTGAGCGCGCGCTGCTGGACGGCGTGCTGTCCTGTGCCGCCATCGGTGGCCCGGACACGGTGCGCGCGCAGCTCCTGGCCTTCATCGCGCGCACCGGCGCCGACGAGCTGATGATCACCTCGCAGATCTACGAGCACGCGCAGCGCCTGCGCTCCTACGAGATCACGGCCTCGCTGGGGATTTCCGTCCCCGCCTGAGCGCCGTGCCGCCGTGGCTGGGTGCGGCCCGGCTGCACGTTGCGCTGTAGTGCGTCGCCCGGTGGTGACTGGGTACACTGCGGCGCACAGGCGCCATCAGTGCGCCGCTGGAGACACCGATGCACGACCACGCGCACCATCCCATGCTCGCCTCATTGCACACGGCCGAGCGCGGCAAGGTGGTGTCAGCGCAAGAGGCGGTGCGGCTGATCCGTGACGGCGACACCGTAGCCACCGGCGGCTTTGTCGGCATCGGCTTTGCCGAAGAGATTGCGATCGCCCTGGAGGAGCTGTTCCTGGCCAGTGCCGACGCGGCCGAGCCCGGCCTGGGACACCCCAACAACCTGACGCTGGTGTATGCCGGTGGCCAGGGCGATGGCCGCGACAAGGGCCTGAACCACCTGGCGCATGCCGGGATGCTCAAGCGCGTGGTCGGTGGCCACTGGGGCCTGGTGCCCAAGCTGCAGCAACTGGCGATTGCCGGCCTGGTGGAAGCCTACAACTTGCCACAAGGCGTGATCAGCCACCTGTTCCGCGACATCGCAGCCGGCCGGCCCGGGCACCTGAGCACCGTGGGCCTGGGCACCTTTGTCGACCCGCGGCTACAGGGCGGCAAACTCAACGCCCGCAGCACCGAAGACCTGGTGCAACTGCTTCAGATCGACGGCAAGGATTGCCTGCTCTACAAATGCTTTCCGGTGCATGTGGGGATCATCCGCGGCACCACGGGTGACCCGGATGGCAACATCACGATGGAGAAGGAGGCCCTGACGCTGGAGTCGCTGGCCATCGCCATGGCGGTGCACAACTCCGGCGGCATCGTGATTGCGCAGGTGGAGCGGGTGGCCGAACGCCACACACTGAACCCGCGCCAGGTGAAGATTCCAGGCGTGCTGGTGGACTGCGTGGTGCAGGCCCGGCCTGAACACCACTGGCAGACCTTCGAGCAGGCCTACAACCCGGCCTACAGCGCCGAGATCCGGGTGCCGGCCGGTTCGCTCCACGCCATGCCCATGGGTGAGCGCAAGATCATCGCCCGCCGCGCCGCGCTGGAACTGCATGTGAACAGCGTGGTGAACCTGGGCATCGGCATGCCCGAGGGCATTGCCAGCGTGGCGGCCGAGGAGAAGGTGATCGACCTGATCACACTCACGGCCGAGCCCGGTGTCATTGGCGGGATTCCGGCTGGCGGCCTGAGCTTTGGCGCATCGGTGAACGCCCAGGCCATCATTGACCAGCCCTACCAGTTTGACTTCTACGACGGCGGCGGCCTGGACACGGCCTTCCTGGGTCTGGCCCAGGCCGACGCCCAGGGCAACCTCAATGTCAGCAAGTTCGGTCCCAAGCTGGCTGGGGCCGGCGGCTTCATCAACATCAGCCAGAGCGCGCAGAAGGTGGTGTTTGTCGGCAGCTTCTGCGCCGGCCGCCAGGAGCTGCGCATTGAGCACGGCCGGCTGCAGATCCTGCAAAGCGGCAACGCCCGCAAGTTCGTGCGCGAGGTGGAGCACCGCACCTTCAGCGGCAGCCATGCGGCACAGCGCGGGCAGCCGGTGCTGTATGTCACCGAGCGCTGTGTCTTCTCGCTGACGCCGCAGGGGCTGGAGTTGAGCGAGATCGCACCCGGTGTGGACCTGGAGCGCGACATCCTGGCGCACATGGACTTCGTGCCGCTGATGCCGCAGCCGCCGCGGCTGATGGACGCGCGCATCTTTGCCGACGAACCCATGGGCCTGCGCCGCAGCCTGCTGGCCATTGCGCTGGAGCGGCGCTTCAGCTATGACGCCCAGCAGAACCTGTTCTTCATCAACTTCGAGGGTCTGGCGGTGAACACCCTGGCCGACGTGGACGCGATCCGTGCCGAGGTGGAGCGGCAACTGGCGGCGGTCGGGCACCGGGTGTTTGCGATCGTCAACTACGACAACTTCACCATCGGCCGTGAAGTGCTCGACGCCTACTCCGAGATGGTGCAGGACCTGAACCGCCGCTTCTACAGCGGCGTCACCCGCTACACCACCAGCTCATTCCTGCGCGCCAAGCTGGGCGACGCCCTGGAGCGCCGCGCCGTGTCGCCCTACATCTTCGAGAGCTCGGAAGAGGCGCATGCGCATTTGCGGCAGATGGAGCAGGAGGCTGGCGGCTGAGGGCAGATCTTGCTGGCCGAAATGGCCCGCGCTTGGTAGAATCCGGGCGTCGAGAGACAAATGTCGGCTTCATGCCGTGTGGTGATTCGGTTCATCCTATATCTCTCGATCCTTATCCCAGACACCCGCTCGACTTTGCAGAGTCAGCGGGTGTTTTTCATTGAACTCCACGCCGCCCGGCACTGGTTTGCCTTTGGTCTTGGGTACAGGTGAGTCCAGGTCCAGCACGCGCACGAACTTCGGCCACATCGCCTGCAGAAAGCGATCTTCCTGCCGCTCATAGAAGCGTTGCAGAGCCCACAGCAGATAGTCGCAGGCTTGCAGGCCTGCACTCTTGCTGGGGTAACCGCTTTGCACCGCGGTGTGGCCGTGGGCGTCAAAACCGAAGTCAGCCTTGAAGCCTTCGTCAATGGTGTCGAGTACGCCCTTCAGAACCGCAGTACGCGGCTTGGTGCCCCGCACTGCAAAGGTGATGTGCCGCTCGGCTCCGAACTCGCCGAAACGTCCAAACAACTTGGCGATCAGCTCATCGTAGATCTCGTGGCCGTTGGCTTTGTACCGGTAGGCTGGATCGGCTGCCTGCCGCTTTCTTGCCTCTACCAGCAGATGGTGCTTTTCTCTGACAACCGCAGAAAAGCGCAGGTCGTGTTCCAGCAATACTCTGAAGACTGCGTGCCGGACTTCGGGTGCGTCGTCCTTGGCATGAAAAAACAACGCTGTCTTCTTGGCAGATGCCTGCATCGACGGGATGGTGCGCAGCAAGGGGTCGACCAGCAGCCCGGTGCGCAAGCCAGCCAGATCAGCTTCGAGCGCAGCTGGGTCCATAACTTCCAGACGGCCAACGATGAAGAATTTTGATGCCTGGTCTGTTCCGACCAGGACCTTGCCATGGCTGCCGAATAGCGTGGTGTCACCGGCTTCGTCGACGAAATTGTGTGAAACGGACATGAGTGCTTCTTGTTGTTGTAGATAGGGACATACTGCGCCGTCACCCGCCGAAATGTAAATCCCCCCATGACCGGAAATGGTGCGCCGTCATGGGTTCTTCCCTTTGAGCGCAGCAATCGCATCTGCCTTCTTCTGCCTTTCTTCTGCGAGCCGTCGCTCAATGGATTTGTCCAATGCTTCGGTGTTGTAGGGCCAGAAGAGTTGCGTGTAGGCCTCGTTCGGTGCCGGCACCAATGCCTTGAACAGTGTCAACTCCTCGTCGCTTCCGACCAGCCACGTTGGAATGTCCGGTTTGGCCACCAACGACATGAAGCCACTGGGCATGACGTGTTTGGCCACAACCGCCAATGGCACGTGGTGCATCGCATCAGGCTGTTGCAACAGCTGCGCCAGCAACATCGCGCCGCCATGGATGTACCCGTCGCCAATGTAGTGCCTGGCGCTTCTATAGCCGGCCGGCTCGCTCGGCCAGTATTGGGCCACAGCCTGCTGGTAGATCTTGATGCTGACGGTCTTGTACCCGGCCTTGACGCGGCTGATAAACCCCAGCGCGTTGTAGGCATAGGCGTTGGCCAGGGCTTCCTCCAGCGGGGCGTGTGGATGCTTGAATGCGTCTGCTCGCTGCGCCCGGCGGTGGCTCAAGTACACAGGCTGTGGCTCACCCTGCGTGGCCAGCAATACTTCAAGGGTTGTCGCGGTTGACTCCACCAAATGGTGAAAGAACTCGTGGTTGAACACCTCGAACAATACGAGATGCATCAGGCTCCCAGCGGTGAACAGCTGCAGCGGCAGGCTTTGACGCAGCAACTGCCTGTGGTACTGCAGCAAAGGGGCAATCATCAGATAGATGCCCCATTGGTCATGGGGTTGAAAGTGGAAGGGCCGGTAGAAGGCCATGGCGTCGGCGGGTAGCTTGTCCCACTGCAGTTCGCGCATCGCGCCCTTGGGATTGCGCAGGGCTTCCCACACCTGGCCCTCATCCACTGCAGGGGTTACTGACTTGTAGCGTTCTTTCAGTGCCTTAAGCTCGTCCTGCCGGTATGGGCGCACCGCGTGCCGGCCGGTGGCCTGCGCAAGCGCAGCGAGTCTTGCTCCGCTCTTGCCAGTGGGATCAACGGTATCGGCGTCAAAGTCGAAGTCCGTTGATTGCGCGACCAGCTTTTCCGACGAGAGCCAGTTCAGCAGCGCCGGCAAATTGCCGCCGATCTCGGGAATCAGCCCGAGATCTTTCAGGAGGTTCAGCTTGCGCGGCTTCATGAATTTATATCGCCACGCTAGGGCACATCACGCCGCAGCCTGTGGCCGAGCCCTGCGGCACAGGGCTTCGCTGCCACGACCCTGCACTGTGACCTGCCCGGCCCGGATCAGAGAGCGAAGATGCGATGCAACGGCGTCTTCAATCTTCGGACCGGTGCGCGCGAAGCCCAGGCTGCGCGCAAGCCTCACGGCCACGTCAAATTTGGGACACCAGGTGTTGCCAATAGCGGTCAGCAACAGCTGCCGCAGCTGATCACGGTCATAGTCGTCAATGCCGCGCATGCCGATGGCCAATCCGTAAGGCGTGTTCACTGCGATACCGCGGCGCACCGCTCGCCGGATGGCGTCGTCCAGGCTCTTTCGGATGCTTACGCTGGTGCGGGCTGAGCCGAGCGCGCGGGCCGTCAGGCGAATCAAATCTTGCCGTGGAATTACGCCTGCACCCGGCCGGGCCAGCACCGAGCGGATGGCACACATGGCCTGCCAGTCTGCGATCTCGGTTGCGCCAGGTGTCTTCATTGCACTCCCTTTGCCACCCGCTGCCCTGGCAGGGGTGGCCCTAGCTTTTGGGCGTGGAGGCGCTCCTGCAGCGGCGGCAAGCGCGTCCAGGTCTTCATCCGGATCGAACAGGCTCGCCGTTTTGCTTCCGCGCTGGATTCCGGTGGATGCCGTGCCTGCGGCGGCGTGCTTTTTCTGTGCCTTGAGCTGTTCCTTTTGCGCCATTTGCTCTGCGGCCAACGTGGCAGCGTCTGGCGGCGGATGGTTCTGGCTGAATGCACCCGGCCAGCCGCCATTCGCCTCAATGGCTTCATCCACCTGACGCATCAGTGTCTGGGTCGCATCGAGCGCGGCATACACGCGCAGCCAGTGCGTGATGTCCTCCTGGCTCAGGCTGCGACCCGCCTTGCGCCGGTCGTCCAGCCATTTGTGCAGTACCTGGTAGCCGCCAATCGTGTGTTGCCAGACGCGTTGTTCCACATTGGCGAATCCACTGGTGGCGTTGACATACACCTTGCCAATCATTTGCGAACTAGTCGAACCAGTCGAGGACGAAAGCTCGGCCAGTTCGCGCCCCTTCTCGGCCACTCTTTGCAATGAAAAATCAGAGCCGAACCAGGCTACAGCCCCCGTCTGATAAGCACGGGCAGCTCCCATATGTGTAGCGGCGGGGTGCTCGAACAAGTGCCATTGCAGGAGTTCTTGACCGATACCGGCCAAGCTCTGAAACACGGCGGATGTCGCGGGAATGGGAATGCGCGGAAAGTCTCTGCGCAAAAAGACTGCATAGCGATTCCTGTACGCATGACTATGTAACACCGCGTAGACGTACTGGAAAACCCTCTCGGCATGTGGCGTCGCCGTCGGACTCAGAGACTGCCCCTCGGGTGCAGTCAAACTCAGAACTGATTGCAGGACATTCAAGAAACTCTGCGATAGATTGGGTTGCCGCTCCTGATTTCGATACAGCCACAGTGGAAAGTGATAATTGACCTCCTTGATTGACACTGTGTGATGTGTGGTGAGCAGGGAAGACGCAAACACGTGCTCATAGGCGCCGACGATTTCTGTGCTTCGAACGAGCGATATGGCTTGGTTTTCGCCTGCAAGCATGTGTCGCATGACTTCTGGCCTGGGGCGCACCATGAAGCCGCTCGCCTTGCCCGTGTAATACGTGTGCCGAACATCAAATGGTCTGTACAAGACTGACTGCAGCAATGACTTGCTTGGTCCCGTGGAAGTGACATCACTTTGCGCCCAAGACGTTCGCCAGTCTTGCGCGTCGTCACCAAGTGCGTATGTTTCACGCGCATCTTCAACAGGGCGCTTGCCAAAGTCCCGTACGGTTGCCCAAGCTAGCTCTTGTGTGAAGTGAATGCAAAGAGCATCGCGAGCAGTCACGATGCCGACTGAATTAACTGGAAAGATGACGGGTACTGGCCAGCCACCCTCATATTCGGCGTGTCCCACCGCCGAACTACGTGAAAGCTGCAGGTGATCGCCAGCTGGCACAAGTGGACTCAGCAAGGCCAGTCCGGTAACCAGTAAGTTGTCACACTTGGTCTGACGAGGTCCCGACAAATCGGCGTGCGCCACGAGCTCCGCCAAACCTGGACTCAAACTGCCGATGGCGATGGCGACGCCTTCCTTGATTTCAAAAACATTTTCGTCGCCAGCGGCAAGCTCGCCCTTGTTGGCATTGCCGTGCAAGTCGATGACACGCAAACGCGGATAGGTGAGCAATAGGCTCTGGCGAACCCCGCGAAACGTGGGGCTGTCGAGATAGGAATTGCTGGTTATGTAGCCCCACACGCCCACACCAATACTTGCAAAACGCGCTTGTGCCAAGCGCATGAACTTTACGTAGTCGTTGTTTACCCACTTCGGGTTTCGCTCGCCCAAATCGGCTTCGTTGAAACGGAAATA
The DNA here is from genome assembly GCA_031372035.1 of Rhodoferax sp. Taxonomy (GTDB): domain Bacteria; phylum Pseudomonadota; class Gammaproteobacteria; order Burkholderiales; family Burkholderiaceae_C; genus CAISIP01. The sequence goes on from JANMKM010000590.1 coordinate 7,783, forward strand.
GCCATCAGCACCATCGTGCAGGCGGGTACGCATCAGCTTGGTGATCCAGTTGCCTTGATTTGTCCGCGCCGATTGAATATTGACCCACCCTGCCGATTGAATATTGACCCAGGGCGAGCAGCTGCTTTTTGAATTG
>JANMKM010000607.1:0-3103 GCA_031372035.1 Rhodoferax sp.
GAGTTGCATGCTGTATGGCGGAGGGCCGCGTTCTTCAGGCGGGATCGGCGACTGGTTGCAGCAGTTCGGTCGTCAAGGCCGGTGTGAGCGCTGCCACGTCCTCGCGCTGTTTGAACAGGATGCCGGCCGTGTCGCCGATCACCTCCGGATCCAGCGACAGGGTATCGAGCGCGACGAGCGCGCGCGCGCCCATTCCACACTCTCGGCAATGCCGGGCGCGCGGTGAAAGGTGCCGCTCGCCGTGGCGCTGCGCAGGCGGCCCACGAAGTCTGCAACCTGCCGCTACAGGGAGTCGGCGGCGCCGGGCACTCGCGCCCGCACGATCGCCAGTTCGCGCTCGCGTTCGGGGTAGTCCAGCCAATGGTAGAGGCAGCGCCGCTTGACCGCGTCGTTGAGGTCGCGGGTACGGTTGCTGGTCAGGATGGTGACCGGCGCAAACGCCGCACGCACCGTGCCGAGTTCGGGGATGCTCACCTGGTATTCACCCAGGTACTCCAGCAGGAATGCCTCGAAGGGCTCGTCGGCCCGGTCCACCTCGTCGATCAGCAACACGGCACCAGGGTCCGGCGCCTGCAGCGCCTGCAGCAGCGGGCGGCGGATCAGGTAACGCTCCTGATAGACCTCGCGCTCGACGTCAAGGGCGGCGCTGGCGGGCTTGCCTGCGCCCTCGCGCTGCAGCTCGGCGGCGCGCATGTGCAGCAGCTGGGCGGCGTAGTTCCACTCATACAGCGCCTCGCGCTGCTCCAGGCCGTCGTAACACTGCAGGCGCACCAGCGGCCGGCCCAGCGCAACTCCCAGCGCCTTGGCCAGTTCGGTCTTGCCCACCCCCGGCTCGCCTTCGAGCAGCAGGGGCCGCTGCAGTTTGAGCGCCAGGTACACCGCCGTGGCGAGACGGCGATCGGCGAAGTAACCGGCGCCTTCAAGCGCCGTGGTGATGGACTCTATGCTGGTCAACCGAGCGCCTTCGTCACCGCCCGTTGTGTCTGCACACTCACCAGGTTGGCGCGGTAGGCCGCCGAGGCATGGATGTCACTGTTGAGGTTGCTGGAGTCGATCTTGACACCGGCAGCCGCCTGCGCCGTAAAGCTCTTGCCCAGCGCCGCCTCCAGGCCGGCATGGCGGAACACACCATTGCCCGCGCCGGTCACGGCCACCCGCACGCCACTGGCAAACTGCGCGACGAACACGCCCACCAGCGCAAAGCGCGAGGCGGGCTGCTTGAACTTCATGTAGGCGGCGCGCTGGGGGATGGGGAAGCTGACGGCCGTGATGACCTCGTTGTCCTTGAGCGCGGTGGTGAACATGCCGGTGAAGAAGTCATCTGCCGCGATCTTGCGCTGCGAGGTGATGATGGTCGCCCCCAGCGCCAGCAGCGCGCTCGGATAACACGCGGCCGGGTCGTTGTTGGCCACCGAACCGCCCAGCGTGCCCATGGCGCGCACCTGCTTGTCGCCGATGTGGGCTGCCAGGTCGGCCAGCGCGGGAATCGCGGACAACACGACAGCGCTGTCGGCAACGGCGGCGTGGCGCGCCATTGCGCCGATCACCAGGTTGTCGCCTTCGCGGCGGATCCCCGCGAGTTCGGCGATGCCAGCCAGATCCGCCAGGGTCGGCGGATTGGCCAGGCGCAGCTTCATCGAAGCCAGCAGGGTCTGGCCGCCGGCCAGCATCTTGGCGCCCGAACCAGCCAGCTTGGCTGCGTCGGCCACGCTGGCCGGACGCTCATAAGTGAATGCATACATGGTGTGCTTCCTTTCTTCTTACTTCTTGGCGGCCTGGATCGCTTCCCAGACTCGGCTGGGCGACGCGGGCATGTCGAAATCGGTAACGCCATGGCCCTTGAGCGCATCGAGCACCGCGTTGATGACCGCCGGCGGCGAGCCGATGGCACCAGCTTCGCCGCAACCCTTGGTGCCCAGCGAATTGTGACTGCACGGCGTACACACGGTGTCGAGCTTGAATACCGGGAAGTCGTCGGCACGAGGCATCGCGTAGTCCATCATGCTGCCAGTCAGCAACTGGCCGGTTTCCGGGTCGTACACGCAGTTCTCCAGAAGCGCCTGGCCGATGCCCTGCACCACGCCGCCATGCACCTGGCCTTCGACGATCATCGGGTTGATGATGGTGCCGAAGTCGTCCACCGCGGTGAAGCGGTCCACCCGCGTGAAGCCGGTGGCGGCGTCGACCTCGACCTCGCAGATGTAGGTGCCGGCCGGGAAGGTGAAGTTGGTCGGATCGTAGAACGCGGTTTCGTTCAGGCCCGGCTCCAGCTTGTCGAGCGGGTAGTTGTGCGGCACATAGGCGGTGAGCGCCACCTGGCCGAAGGTGACCTTCTTGTCGGTCCCTTTCACGGTGAACTCGCCATTGGCGAACTCCACGTCGGCATCGCTGGCCTCCATCAGGTGCGCGGCGATCTTCTTGGCCTTCGTCTCGATCTTGTCGAGCGCCTTCATGATGGCCGCGCCGCCGACCGAGATCGAGCGCGAACCATAGGTGCCCATGCCGAACGGAACGCGCCCGGTGTCCCCATGCACCACGTCGACCGCCTCGCAGGTGATGCCCAGGCGCGCGGCAACGACTTGCGCGAACGTGGTCTCGTGGCCCTGGCCGTGGCTGTGTGAACCGGTGAACACCGTGACGCTGCCGGTCGGGTGCACCCGGATCTCGCCGCACTCGAACAGGCCGGCGCGCGCGCCCAATGCGCCTGCGATGTTGCTGGGGGCGATGCCGCAGGCCTCGATGTAGCTGGAGTAGCCGATGCCGCGCAGCAGGCCCTTGGCCGCACTGGCCGCCTTGCGCGCCTCGAAACCACCGACCTCGGCGAGCGCCTGCGCCTTGGTCATGCAGGCGTGGTAGTCGCCCACGTCGTACTGCAACGCCACCGGTGTCTGGTACGGGAACTGGGTGATGAAGTTGCGCTTGCGGATCTCGTCCTGGCCCAGGCCCATCTCCCAGGCGCAGCGTGTCACGAGTCGCTCCAGCAGGTAGGTGGCCTCGGGCCGGCCGGCGCCGCGGTAGGCGTCCACTGGCGCGGTATTGGTGAACCAGGCGTCCACCTCGACATAGATCTGCGGCGTGGTGTACTGGCCTGCCAGCAGCGTGG
>JANMKM010000668.1:0-4686 GCA_031372035.1 Rhodoferax sp.
GCATGCCCAAGCTGATCAAGTCGGTGCAGAAAGTCGATGACTACACCGTCAAGATCACGCTGAATTCGCCCGAGGCGCCGTTCCTATCGGGCTTTGCCATGGAATACGCCGGCATCCAGTCCAAGGAATACGCCGACGCAATGCTCAAGGCCGGCACGCCGGAGAAGATCGACCAGGAGCCGATCGGTACCGGTCCGTTCTACCTGGTGCAGTACCAGAAAGATGCGCTGATCCGCTACAAGGCCTTCCCCCAGTACTACGCGGGCAAGGCCAAGATCGACGACCTGGTGTTCGCTATCACGCCGGACGCCTCGGTGCGCTGGGCCAAGCTGCAAAAGGGCGAGTGCCACGTCATGCCCTACCCCAACCCGGCGGATCTGGACGCGATCCGCAAGGACGCCAATGTCACGGTGCTGGAGCAGCCCGGCCTGAACGTCGGCTACCTGGCCTACAACGTGCTGAAGAAGCCGTTTGACGATGTGCGGGTGCGCAAGGCCATCAACATGGCGATCAACAAGAAGGCGATCATCGACGCCGTGTACCTCAGCACCGGTGTTGCCGCCAAGAACCCGATTCCACCGACGCAGTGGTCCTATAACGATGCCATCAAGGACGACCCTTATGACCAGGCCGCTGCCAAGAAGATGCTGGCCGACGCCGGCTATCCGAACGGCTTCGAGACCGACCTGTGGGCCATGCCAGTGCAGCGCCCCTACAACCCGAACGCCAAGCGCATTGCCGAGCTGATGCAGGCCGACCTGGCCAAGATCGGCGTCAAGGCCGAGATCAAGAGTTTCGAGTGGGGCGAGTACCGCAAGCGCATGCAGAACGGCGAACACCAGACCGGGATGCTGGGCTGGACCGGCGACAACGGCGACCCGGACAACTTCCTGCACACCCTGCTGGGTTGCGACGCCGCCAAGACCAATGGCAGCAACGTGGCCAAGTGGTGCTTCAAGCCCTTCGAGGACCTGGTGCTCAAGGCCAAGACCCTTAGCGACCCCGCCGAGCGCAGCAAACTCTACAGCCAGGCCCAGGTGATCTTCAAGGAGCAGGCACCCTGGTTCACGATTGCCCACGCGGTGCAGTTGAAGCCGGTGCGCAAGGAAGTCATCGACTTCCGCCTCAGCCCCTTCGGCCGGCACAGCTTCTATGGGGTGGATATCAAGGAATGATGCAGAGCTGCTGACTGCAGCATCGAAAAAGCCGCATTGAGCGGCCTTTTTGTAGAAGTGGGCCATTTTCGTGGCCCATTTTCATTGGAGCAATCGCCAGAGGAGCGCATGGATAAAGCACGGAGCACTACCACATTGATAGCATGCCAGCATGCTGCGTTCGGGCTCTGCTCTGCTGAACTTTCGCTGCGAAACCAGTTGTCGTGACAATCCGATTTTGCTAGTATTACCCAGTAATACATGGAGGCAACATGGAAGTCACCTCGGTCACCAGCAAGGGACAGGTCACCATTCCGAAGGAGCTTCGGCAGCAACTCGGCATTCGGCAGGGCAGCCGCATTGAGTTTTCGCTGGTCGGCGACCACGTCGAAATGAAGGTCCGCAGCTCGCCTGCAGGCGAGCCCCGCAACGGGTTCGGCATGGTCAAGAGCCGGCGCGCCTCGGTGCCATCGGACTTCGACCCCGCGACGCTGCTCAAGCGATGATCGGTCTGGACACCAACGTTCTCGCCAGGTATTACATCGACGACGAGACTGACACGCAGGCGCATCGCCAGCGTCTGGCAGCTCGGCGCCTCATCGAGTCGGGTCAGCCCCTGATGGTGAGCAAGTCGGTGGTCCTGGAATTGGAGTGGGTCATGCGTGGCTACTACAGCTTCGCCCCAGCCCAGGTGGCATCGGTTATCCGGCACCTTCTCGCACAGGCAACCATCGTCGTCGAAGACCGTGATGCCGTCGAGCAAGCCCTCTCCAACTGCGAAGCAGGCCTCGATTTCGCTGACGCACTGCACCACGCCAGCTACAGGTCTTGCGCCAGCATCGCCACGTTTGATGACCGCAAGTTCGCCCGGCGGGCCAAGAAGCTCGGATTGGCACCAGCTGTTGTGGTCGTGCCCCAACCGCATGCCTGAACCCGCATGGCAGGTGCTCACGCCTGGGCGTTCAGAGCCTGTTTTCGACGCGAAGCGTTCTGTGCCAAGTGGATAGAGGTTGAAGATGCCCGCATGCTAGCAATTGAGTAGCTGTCCGTGCATTCCTCATGCGGATTTCGGCCTGTTTCCCCGCGGCAGAAGGACCGCGCAACTCTACGCCGACTGCCAGCCAAGACACGCTTGCGCGACATGCTCTTCCCGAATCGTGGTGAAACCGGAAACAATATTTCGAGGCAAATCAGGCTGCAGAGCTCATGGATAAAGCACGGATCGCTACTTTTGTTGTAGCGTCACACGCGCGGGGTCAGAGCCCAATTTCGTCGTTTACCCAGTCGCTCCGGATGTGCCATTGTCCTGAATTGGGATCTGACCCCGGTGGCGAGCAGGTAGCGCACTCAACCGCTCAGCGCCTTGCGGGTAATCGCCGACAAAGTGCCGCGGGTGGTGATCACTTCCGGGTCCAGCATCACCTCGATCAGCGTGCCCTCGGGCCGCGCCAGTGCAGCCAGCAGTTCGGGCTCGAACTCGGCCGTGTGCGTGATGCGCACGCCGGCATAGCCATAGGCCCGCGCCAGGGCCGCGAAGTCCGGGTTCTGCAGCCGGGTGCCGGCGACGTGCTGCGGGTAGTCGCGCTCCTGGTGCATGCGGATCGTGCCGTACATGCCGTTGTTGAGCAGCAGCACGATGGTTTTGGCGCCGTGTTGCACGGCGGTGGCCAGCTCTTGGCCGTTCATCAGGAAGTCGCCATCGCCGGCAATGGTGAAGCTGACCCGTCCGGTGGCAATGGCTGCCGCCACGCCCGCCGGCACGCCATAGCCCATAGAGCCGTTGGCCGGCGCCAGCTGGGTCTTGTGGCCCTTGGCCAGGCCGTGGTAGCGGTAGAAGCGGTGCAGCCAGCTGGCAAAGTTGCCGGCGCCATTGGTCAGCACCGCATCCTCGGGCAGATGCCGTTGCAGCGTCGCCACCACCGCCGCCATGTCGATGTCGCCCGGCAGCGCCTGTGGCACCAGATTCGACAGGTAGTCCTGATGGCAACCCTCGACCCAGGCTGTCCACGGCACATCAGGCGGCGCACTCAGCACTTCCAGGCTGCGCGCCGCTGCCGCCATGCTGGCGTTGATCGCCAGGTCGGCCTGGTAGACCCGGCCCAGTTCTTCGGCGCTGGCATGGATGTGCACCAGCTTCTGCTTAGGCCGCGGCACCTCCAGCAGGGTGTAGCCGCCGGTCGTCATCTCGCCCAGGCGCGGACCGATCGCCAGGATCAGGTCGGCGTCCTTGATGCGCTGGGCCAGCTTCGGGTTCGGGCCGATGCCCACATCTCCGGCGTACAGCGGATGGTGGTTGTCGAAGGTGTCCTGAAAGCGGAAGGCATTGCCCACCGGCAGCTTCCAGTTCTCGGCAAAGCGCTGCAGCGCCTGCGCCGCCTGCACCGTCCAGCCGCCGCCACCGGCAATCACCATCGGACGCTGCGCCGCCAGCAGCATCTCGCGCAGCGTGCGCAGGCTGCCGGGATCGCTCCAGGCATGGGCCGGATGCACGGCAGGCAACGCCAGCGGCATCGTGCCATTGGCATGTGCCGTGACCACGGAGGCCAGCATGTCTTCCGGCAGCACCAGCACCACCGGGCCGGGCCGGCCGTTCATGGCGGTGGCAAAGGCACGGGCCACGTATTCGGGAATGCGCCGGGCGTCGTCGATGCGCTCCACGCGCTTGGCCATGCCCTTGGTACTGGGGCCAAAGAAGCTGCAGAAATCGACCTCCTGGAAAGCCTCACGGTCCCGGGTTTCGCTGGCCACGTCGCCGATGAACAGCACCATCGGCGTGGAGTCTTGGAACGCGGTATGCACGCCGATAGAGGCATTGGTGGCACCGGGGCCTCGGGTGACGAAGCAGACGCCTGGGCGCCCGGTCAATCGGCCATGGGCATCGGCCATGTAGGCGGCACCGCCCTCCTGCCGGCAGATGACAAAGTTGATCTTGTCGGCGTGGGCATGGAAGCCATCGAGCACCGCCAGGTAGCTTTCGCCGGGCACACCAAAGGCGTGAGTCACGCCCTGTGCCACCAGGCACTCAACCAGCAGGTGACCGGCGATCTTGGGGGATGGGGAAGAAGTCATGGCCACGATTGTGCCGTGACTGGCCTGCGCCATCGCGCCGGCAAGGCCCTCAGGAGAGCGCGGAACTGGCCCCCGCACACTTCCTCAGTTCAGCACACTGGCAAACGCCTGGGCAAAGCGCGCACTGGCGACATCCCGCAGGCCGTGGCAAGGCGCAGATGCCGGGGACTGGCCGGCGGCACAAGGTACGTCGCGGTCCAGCGACACGAAATGCAGGCCCCCGAGCTTCTGGTAGCGCACAAAGCGCGCGAGTTCGCGGGCGTCGCGCAGCGAGAACACATTGCTCGGCACGTCGTTGACGCCGATCATGGCCGTCACCTCGATTTGGCCGAATGGCAAGGCATAGCGCGCCTGGAAGTTCTGCACCGCGCGCCGGGCCGATGCCGCCATGTCGCACTGGCCCGCCACCACCACGCAATGGGCAGCCTTGGGATCGCCGTAATTCATCACCTTGAGGTTGATG
>JANMKM010000678.1:0-5107 GCA_031372035.1 Rhodoferax sp.
GGCCGTTGATTCCGGCGTACCCGACCTCGACTTGTTCGACGTGCGGCGCCGCTGGAGGCACTGATGGACGCCGACAGCATCTACCTCACCCCCGAGCACGAGCTTCTCCGCGAGCAGATCGCGCGCTTCATCGCGCGCGAAGTCGAGCCGCATGGCCAGTCCTGGGAAGAGCAGGGCCTGGTACCGCGGGCGGTACTGCGCCGCATGGGCCAGGCGGGGTTGCTGGGCCTGATGTTCGAAGGTCAATACGGCGGCGCCGACGCCGACGCCTTGACCAACCTGGTGTTTGCCGAAGCGCTGTCGCAGTCCACCTTTGCCGGTTTCATCATCACGGTGCTGGTCCACACCGACATGGCGGGACCGCATCTGCACCACGCCGGCAGCCCGCAGCAGAAGGAGCAATACCTGCGCCGGGTGACGGCCGGCGAACTGGTCACGGCAGTGGGCATCACCGAACCCGGTGCTGGCTCGGACGTGGCTGGCTTGCGCACCACGGCCCGGCGCGATGGCGATGGCTGGTTGCTCAACGGCAGCAAGATGTTCATCACCAACGGCGTTCATGCCGACCTGTACTTCATTGCCGCCCGCACCGGTTCGGCCCGGCACGCGGTCTCGATGTTCATTGTGGAAAAGGGTACGCCGGGCTTCAGCGTGGGCCGGGCCTTGAAGAAGACCGGCTGGCTCTCGTCCGATACCGCCGAATTGGTGCTGGACAATGTGCGCCTGCCGGCCAACCATCTGCTGGGCGAGGAGCATCGGGGCTTTCAGGCTGTGATGAAGAATTTCCAGACCGAACGCATTGCGCTGGCGGCCATGGCAGTCGGCCATTGCACCCGGGCCCTGCAGCTGACACTCGATTACGTGCGCCAGCGCCAGGCCTTTGGTGCGGCGCTGTGGGACAAGCAGACGATCCGCCAGCGGCTGGCGATGCTGGACGCCAAGACGCGCTCGGCGCGCTCCTTTATGTACCACTGTGCCTGGCGTGTCACCCAGGGCCATGACATCGTGCAGGAGGTGTCGATGCTGAAGGCGCTGACGGGTGAACTGGTGAACGAAGTGGTGCAGACCTGCCAGCAGTTCCACGGGGGTATGGGCTACATCCGGGAGACCGCGATCGAGCGCCTGTGGCGCGACGCCCGGGTGCTGGCGATCGGTGGCGGTGCCACCGAAGTGATGCTGGAGGAAGTGGCCAAGCGCTACTGAACGTGATGTCGGCAATGGACCCGTCCCACCTCATCGCCCTGGCCGCTGCGCTGGGCTGGGCCAGTGGCTTTCGCCTGTATGCTGTGGTTTTCATTACCGGTGCTGCCGGGTTCATGGGCTGGCTGCCACTGCCTGCGGGCCTGCAGTTGCTGGCCCACCCGGCGGTGTTGGCAGCCAGTGGTTTCATGCTGTTCGTCGAGTTCTTTGTCGACAAGCTGCCCTACGTGGATTCGCTCTGGGACATGGTCCACACGCTCATCCGTATTCCGGCCGGCGCGGCCCTGGCCGGTGCCGTGTTCGGTGCCGACAACAGCAATGCCATGCTCGTGGCCTCGCTGCTGGGCGGTACGCTGGCTGCGACTGCGCACGCCACCAAGCTGACCACGCGGGCTGCGATCAACACCTCGCCCGAGCCCTTTTCCAATCTGGCGGTGTCATTGGCCGAGGACGGGCTGGTGCTGGTGACCATGTGGCTGGCTGCCACGCATCCCGTGTTGTTCGGGCTGGCGCTATGTCTGGCGGTGGCGCTGATGTTTGTGGCGCTGGCGCTGATGTTCAAATTTCTGGTCGCAGTGACTCGCAGCATTGGCGCCTTCATCAGCGGCCGCGGCCTTCCCCAAGGAACTTAGATGAGGCGATCATGTTTAGCAAGATCCTGATAGCCAACCGCGGTGAAATCGCCTGCCGCATTGCCACAACCGCGCGACGCATGGCGATCAAGACGGTGGCGGTGTATTCGGATGCCGATGCCCAGGCCAAGCACGTGGCGGCGTGCGACGAGGCGGTGCACATTGGTGCCAGCGCGCCCAAGGATAGCTACCTGCGCTGGGACCGGATCATCGCGGCGGCACAGGCCACCGGAGCCCAGGCCATCCATCCGGGCTATGGCTTCCTGAGTGAGAACGAGGAGTTTGCCCAGGCTTGCAAGGATGCCGGCCTGGTGTTCATCGGCCCACCGCCGTCGGCGATCAAGGCCATGGGGCTCAAGGCCGAATCCAAGCAGCTGATGGAGCGTGCCGGCGTACCGCTGGTGCCGGGCTACCACGGGGCGGACCAGGACCCGGAACTGCTGCGGCGCGAGGCGGCGCGTATCGGCTATCCGGTGCTGATCAAGGCCAGCGCGGGTGGTGGCGGCAAGGGCATGCGCGCGGTCGAGGCCGATGCTGAGTTCGACGCCGCACTGGCCTCCTGCAAGCGAGAGGCGCGGAACAGCTTTGGTGACGATGCGGTGCTGATCGAGAAATATGTGCAGCGGCCGCGCCATATCGAGATCCAGGTGTTCGGTGACACCCATGGCGGCTACGTATATCTGTTCGAGCGTGACTGCTCGGTGCAGCGCCGGCACCAGAAGGTGCTGGAGGAAGCGCCAGCGCCGGGCATGAGCTCCGCCATGCGCCAGCAGATGGGCGAGGCCGCGGTAGCGGCGGCCCGTGCCGTCGACTATGTGGGTGCCGGTACCGTGGAGTTCATCGTTGAGCAGCGTGATGGCGGCGCCATGAACTTCTTCTTCATGGAAATGAACACCCGACTGCAGGTGGAGCATCCGGTGACCGAAGCCATCACTGGCCAGGATCTGGTGGAGTGGCAATTGCGCGTTGCGTCTGGCGAGCCCTTGCCGCTGGCGCAACACGAGCTGCAGATCCAGGGCCATGCGATCGAGGCCCGCATCTGCGCCGAAACGCCGGACAACAACTTCCTGCCGGCCACCGGTGCACTCGATATCGCACGTTGGCCCGAGCACGTGGCGTTTTGCCGCAATGCCGACGCTGAGCCGTTTCACCAGAGCGCCAATGTGCGCATCGACTCCGGTGTGCGCGAAGGTGATGCGATTTCGCCGTATTACGACTCGATGGTGGCCAAGCTGATCGTCCATGGGCAGACCCGGGAGCAGGCGCTGGCGCGACTTGACCTGGCGTTGGCCCAGACCCATATCGTTGGCTTGAGCACCAATGTGCAGTTCCTCCGCCATGTGGTGCAAAGCCGTTCCTTTGCCCAGGCCGAGCTGGATACGGCCCTGATCCCGCGTGAACAAGCGGCACTGTTCAACCAGGAGAAGCTGGGTCTGGCGCTGGCTGCAGCCAGCGCGATTGCACGCGAACTGCACCAAGAACGCGGCCGCTCGACTCCGCGGGCCGATGGCTGGATCGACCCCTGGTCACGCAGCGACACCTGGCGCGCCCACGGGCCGGCGGTGCGCCGCTTCGATTTCGAGTTTCATGGGGCGCCGCAGACGGCGCTGTTGCGCTGCCTGCATGACGGCGCCCTGCATCTGGCGGTGGGCGACACCGCCGGGACCTTGACCGTGACGGCGCATGGCACCGCGCTCGACGTGGCTTATGCCGGCGTCCGCCAGACCGTGCATGTGTACGCGCGGGGCGAGGTCTTGCACGTGTTCGGAGCTGCGGGCGCTACCCAGATCACCGAGATCGACGTGCTGGCCCACGCCGGCGAAGGCCAGGCCGATACCGGCCGGCTGACAGCGCCGATGCCCGGCAAGGTGGTGTCGTTTGCGGTGAAGGCCGGAGACGCCGTGGTCAAGGGCCAACCGTTGGCTGTGATGGACGCGATGAAGATGGAGCACACGATTGCGGCGCCGCGCGATGGAGTGGTGGCGGAACTGCTGTACGCGCCGGGCGACCAGGTCAGCGAAGGCGCAGAGTTGCTCAAGCTCTCCGCCTGAGGCGGACCGGGCATGCGCATCAGCTTTTCCTGCACCAATACCAAGGCTGAACCCTGGCTTGCCGGCTTTCGTCAGCGCTTGCCACAGGCACTGATTGCGGAATGGATTGCGGGAGCACCGAGTGCGGACTACGCCGTGGTCTGGGGTCCACCACAACAGTTTCTGGATGAGCAGACCACGCTCAAGGCGATATTCAATATAGGTGCTGGCGTTGATGCCTTGATGAAGTTGCGCTTGCCGCCAGCCGTGCCGCTGGTGCGGTTGGATGACGCCGGCATGTCGGTGCAGATGGCGGAGTATGTGTGCCATGCCGTGATCCGCCACTTTCGTGAATTCGATGCCCAGGCCGCAGACGTGGCCGAGCATCGCTGGTCGTACCGGAGGCCGCGTCTGCGTGCCGAGTTCCCGGTGGGTGTGATGGGCCTGGGCATTCTGGGCCAGCGGGTGGCGCAGGCACTGGCGGCGTTCGAGTTTCCGGTGCTGGGCTGGAGCCGCACGCCGCGGCAAATTGCCGGCGTGCGCTGCTTCAGCGGCAGCGCACAGTTCGACGCCTTTCTTGCCGCCACCCGGGTGCTGGTCTGCCTGCTGCCCTTGACGCCCGCTACGCGTGACATCTTGAATCGACAGACCCTGTCACGCTTGCAAGCTGGCGGCTACGTCATCAATGTGGCGCGCGGCGCGCACCTGGTGGACTACGATCTGATCAGCCTGTTGGACAGCGGGCACCTGGCCGGCGCCATGCTGGATGTGTTCCGCACCGAGCCGCTGCCGGCGGAACACCCGTTCTGGAGCCACCCCCGGATCAGCCTGACGCCGCATACCTCGGCCCGCACTTTGCGGGATGAATCCATTGCGCAGATTGCGGACAAGATCCAGGCTCTGGAGCGCGGCGAGACAATTGCCGGTATCGTTGACATGGTCCGTGGCTACTGAGGGCAGAACATGCATATTCCGCAACGCGTCAAACTGGTGGATGTCGGCCCGCGCGATGGCCTGCAGAACGAGAAGCAGCCGGTGCCAGCAGCCATCAAGGTGGAGCTGGTACATCGCTTGCAGCAGGCTGGACTGCGCGAGATCGAGGTCACGAGTTTTGTCAGCCCGAAATGGGTGCCGCAAATGGCCGACAACGCCGAGGTGATGGCTGGTGTGCAGCGCCAACCGGGCGTGCGTTACTCAGTGCTGACACCGAATCTCAAGGGCTTCGAAGCAGCGGTCGCCGCAGGT
>JANMKM010000715.1:0-4864 GCA_031372035.1 Rhodoferax sp.
GATGTCGGTGGCGTCGTTCGTGAACGATGGACACTCGGCACCAAGGCAGGCGCTCAACGGGTCGAAGTGCGTGGCGTGGATGCGAGCGGAGTGGGGCGGACGTATGCCTCGTTTGACGCCACTGCGACGGCTGCACCACCGAAATCAATCGCAAGCCTCTCTGGGAACTCGCAGACTGGCGCTCAGTTGAGTCAACTTTCTTCGCCTATGAAGGTTCGGGTCACTGACGAGTATTCAAACCCGGTATCCGGGGCGCTGATTTCTTTTATTGCAAGTGATGGCGGCAATACCACCCCTGCAAGCGCTACAACAAATGCACAGGGTGAGGCCGAGGCAATCTGGACGCTTGGTAGTCGAATCGGCCAACAATCAATGGTGGCATCGGCGTCAGGCACAGTTTCCACAAGCTTCATTGCAACCGCGACCTCAAGTGCGCCCAGGGTTGAAAAGGTTGCCGGGGATCTTCAGTCTGTCAATCAATATGCGTTCACCAGTCAGCCGATGAGCGTGCGAGTGACCATGCCAGACGGAAGCCTATGCGTCTCGTGTGAGACAACCTTCGCAAAAGCCGCCACGCCAGGCACTCGATCCCCTGTCGTTCGTACAGACAATAGTGGTGTTGCGACGCTGCCGCCTGGGTACTCCCGGTCGACTTTCTCTGAAGCGAACGTTGTTGGGCTCTATTTTGCAACGCGAGGTCAAGAACAAGTCACGGTGACGGTGAGCGGCCTTGGCAGCGTCTCCTTCACGGTCAATGTCGGGCAGAATCCGCGGACCTACGACGGCTTGTATATCTGTACAGCACCCAGCTATGGCTTCAACATGATTGTCGCGGGAAGCAGCGTCGCCACAATTGGCGGTTACGTAGGGAGTACTGGGACGGGGTCTCTGAATGAATTGGACGGCTCATTGATTGGTATCGCTTACACCTTCACACCGAACACACCGTTTGGAATTAACCTAACAGGGCGCATAGCCGTTGGTGCTGATCAAAGGGCATTGGGTAGCGGCACATACTCGATCGATCCGATCTTCGGTCAGCCACCCGGGATTTGGTCATGCACCAGACAGTAGCTGAACGTAGGCCGCGCAATATCCACTACCATGGCTGGTCGTTCGCTGCCGGCACGTCGCCGACCGCCACACCATCCACAGTCCTGCGCCGGGCAGCAGCCCCGCCAGCATGATGCGACCAGCCCACGGCACCATGCGGCCGTAGCAGCCGGCCATCAAGACCTCGATGTCGATCCTCATCTGGAGATGCTGCCACTAGGCCGGCATGTGGTCCAGCGGCACACGGGACTGGATATGCAGCACCTCCCCCTGCCTAGCCTGGGCAAGGCGGCACCCAAGGCGCCCAGGGCAGGCTGCTTGCGGCACCTGCCGGCGGCGGCAACTCGTCGTCGGCGCCAGGTTCCCGTTCCCACGACGCGCAGCCGCTTGCAGCTTGCAGGGCCGGCGCGCACACGGTTGCAACCTGGTCGGCGGCATAGAGCAGCGGTGCCTTGGGCGGTCAGTCCGCCGTAGGCACTGCAGTGCCAGCAGGGCTGCGCCGGGGGTGATGGGATGAATGCCATGCAGCGATGCTGCAGGCAAGGTGGCTCAGGTGGTGAGCCTGCGGTGAGCAAATCACCGCGGGCTTCGATGCACTGCGCCCTACGGCCCCCATCCCAGGGGCCTATTTCAAGCCTTCAGCGGTCGGGAAGATCGTCTTTCCGACCAGGGGGCGTCGTGCGCGATCGGCAGCACCTTGCTCTGCATCAGCTTGCGCAGAAGCTCCATGCCCTTCGCTGGATCCACCTTCCTGGCTGGACCGATAGCAGGCGTGTTCGTCAAGCTTGCCGCGGTCGACTTCGAATCGGTTGTACCGGGGTACGTTGCCACTCTTGGTCACCTTGAAGTTGGTGTGCACCACGCCCGTGGCCGGTTTCTTGATGTCGGCCTTCACCGGCGCCTACACGCCAAAACGGAAAAGGGGCCTGACCTCGCGATCAGGCCCCTTTTTTACCTATGGTGGGCCCTGACAGATTCGAACTGTCGACCAACGGATTAAGAGTCCGCTGCTCTACCAACTGAGCTAAGAGCCCCGAGATTCTTGACCTTGCGTGATTCTTGGCGCCACTGCCTTGCGGCCTGTCGCGTGGTGGGTCGTGCGTGACTCGAACACGCGACCAACGGATTAAAAGTCCGCTGCTCTACCGACTGAGCTAACGACCCGTCCGCAGAGCCTCTTATTATAGCCAGAACTGGACAACCGCCTTCATGCGGCGGCAAGCAGCAGCTCGATAGCCTCGCTCGCCGCGACCATGCCGAAGGTGGCGGTCACTGCCACGCCGGAGCCATAGCCGTGGCAGTTGAGCGTGCCATCCGTGGCACAGCCAGCATCCGGTGTGGCCACCGCCTCGGCCGAGTGCACACAGCGCAGGCCCATGCGCCCTGTTCGCGGCGCGCCCGCCTCCTTGCGCAGGCGCTGGCGCAGGCTGGCGAGCAGCGGATCGTGGGTGACTTCAGCCAGGTCATTCACTTCCACGCGCTGCGCCTGGCGCTTGCCGCCGGCTGCTCCGACACAGACCAGCGGCACGCGCTCGCGCAGGCTCCAGGCTGCCAGCGCGGCCTTCGCGCGCACCTGATCGCAGGCATCCACCAGTGCGCCCACGCGCCCAGGCAGCAGCGCGGGCCAGTTGTCCGCAGTCACGAAATCGTCGATCACCTGCACTGCGCAGCCGGGGTGGATCTCCGCGATGC
This sequence comes from Rhodoferax sp., assembly GCA_031372035.1. Classification (GTDB taxonomy): domain Bacteria; phylum Pseudomonadota; class Gammaproteobacteria; order Burkholderiales; family Burkholderiaceae_C; genus CAISIP01. Next base: position 2,746 of record JANMKM010000715.1, read on the forward strand.
GCGCCCGCAGGGCCAGACCCTTGTGTAGTCCCAGCGTGCTCGTGAGTGCCTGCACCTGGCGGTTGATGTTGGACTCGGCCACATGGTCCAGGTCGATCAGCACCAGCCCAGCCACCCCGCTGCGCGCCAGGGCCTCTGCGGCCCAGGAGCCCACACCACCGAGGCCGACGACGGCCACGCGCGCGCCGCGCAGCCGCGTGTAGGCGGCGTCGCCGTAGAGCCGGCGCAGGCCGCCGAAGCGGCGCTCGAGATCGGCCTGCGCCATCTCATTCAGCAGCGGCAGTTCGGCCTTCACGCGATGCGCTCCAGCCGCCACATCTGGTAGCGCAGAGCGGCCACCGCGCCGGCGATGATCGCCGCCAGCGCGATGAAACTGCCCAGCGAGAGCGTGGACACGCCCGAGAGCCCCTGCCCGATCGTGCAGCCCAGCGCCATCACCCCGCCCACGCCCATCAGCACTGCGCCCGCGAGGTGGTTCGCGGTGTCTTCGGTGCCACCGAAGCCTTCCCAGCGGAAGCTGCGCGTGACCAGCGCCACCAGCGCCGACCCCACCACCACGCCGAAGACGGCGACGATGCCGATCGTGAGGAGCTTGCCCTTGTCGCTGAACAGGATCAGCCAGTCCAGGGTGTAGGCCACCGGCGCGACGAAGCTGAGCGATTCCATGCGCTGCGAGTTGGTGGCCAGGAAGACTTCTTCCAGCGTCACCGGGTGTTCGACCAGGTGCGCCAGATGCCCCGAGACCCACCACACCGCCACCACCATCGCACCGATGCCCCCGCCGGCAAGCAGCACCTCGGCGCTGCGCCCTTCGCGCCTGGACATGGCCCACGCCACCGCCGCCAGGCCGATGGCGCCACCGAGCCAGCCCGCCAGGACCGTCCTCACGCCTCCGGTGGCCAGGGCCAGCAACGAGGGCAAGTCCTGGCCGCTGGGCAGCGTGACGGCGACTGTGTCGAACGTGGCCACGCGCGCCACCGCGGTGATGCCGCGCAGCGTGGCATAGGCGGCGATGCCGAGCACGCAGAAGACGACCAGCGATTTCAGGCTCCCGCCGCCGATGCGCACCAGCGTCTTGCTGCCGCAGCCCGAGGCCAGCACCATGCCGAAGCCGAACATCAGCCCGCCCACCAGGATGGACAGCCAGAGCAGCCGCGGCGCCGCGTAGATGCTGTGCTGCGCCTGCACGATGCCAACAGCGACCATGGCGTTGAAGCCGATGATCGCCACGCCAATGGCCAGCACCCACATCCGCATGCGCGTCCAGTCGCCCATATTGACGATATCGGCCACCGCGCCCATGGTGCAGAAGTGGGTGCGCTGCGCGATGGCACCGAAAACCAGCGCCAACCCGAAAGCAGCCCAGAGAACCTGCGTGACCAGGCCAGGAAGCGCTGCTTCAGTCATCAGGGGGGGCGGGCGACCGCGGCCCTACTTCAGCGTGGCCAGCCGTTCCTTGCCGGCCTGCGCAGCCTCGGATTGCGGGTAGGCCTTGATCAGATCCTCGATGGTCTTTCGCGCACCGCGGTTGTCCTTCATCTCGGCCTGGCTGTTGGCCAGAGCGAGCAGGGCTTCGGGTGCCCTGGGATGCTCCGGCGCGGCGGTGACGAAACCGCGGAACGCGATGATCGCTTCTTTGTAGTCGCGCTTGCCGTAGAGCGCATTGCCGAGCCAGAAGCGCACCGAGTCGAGGTAGGCGCTGCCCAGGTAGCGCTTTTGGAAGGCCCCGAGCAGGACCACCGATTTATCGAACTCGCCATTGCGGATCGCGCCGATGGCATCGTCGTAGGCCTTCTTCTCGTCTTGCTCGACGACAAACTCCTTGCCATCCAGGCTGACCTTGACCGGCTCCAGCTTGCGCAGGCGTTCATCCGTGACCTGGCCCAGGTCCTTCTGCTTGCGCTGCACCTCGGCCAGGTCGCGCGCCAGTTGCTCGTCGTTGCCGCGCAGCTTGGCGATCTCGCCGCGCATGGCTTCGAGCTGGTTGTTCAGATCGAGCAGGCTGCGCTTGAGCGTGTTGATCTGCTCGGTGTGCAGCGCCGTCTGCTCGGCCGAGCGGGTGCGCTGCAGTTCATTGCCCTGCTCGATGCGCTGGCGCAGGTCGAGGATCGCCTTGCGT
>JANMKM010000717.1:0-8834 GCA_031372035.1 Rhodoferax sp.
GAAACGTCGATCACGATCAAACGTTCGTGCACATCGACCTGGGTCGCCGCCAGTCCGATGCCATCGGCCTCGTACATGGATTCCAGCATGTCGTCGATCAGCGTCGTGATCCGTGCGTCCACCGTTTGCACGGGCTTGGCCACCTTGTGCAGACGGGGGTTCGGGTATTGCAGAATGCGAAGTAAAGCCATGAAATCTCTTCGGGGTTGTCGCTATTTTCGCCACTTTTTTCAAACCGAGGCCGGGCAAAAAGCAAAAAGCGTTGCCCAATCAAGGGCTTGAGCGCAAAATCGCGTGTGAAGTATCAAGATTTCCCCTTCCACACCGGCAACATATGAACACTCACATGATGGCGAAATCCCAAGTGGCAATGGCCGCTGTCATCACCGGATTGCTGTTCGCCAACACGGGCTGGGCGCAGAATTTTCCGATTACCCCGGACCAGCGTGCGACAGCAACCCAAGTGGCTCAGGCTGGAATACCGCTGAATGAACTCGCGCCCAATGCGCCAGACCAGTACACGGTCAAGAGCGGCGACACGCTGTGGGCCATCTCCGGTTTGTTCCTGAAGAGCCCATGGCGTTGGCCGGAGTTGTGGGGTATGAACCTGGCCGAGATCCAGAACCCGCACCGGATCTACCCAGGTCAACAGTTGTTTCTGGAGAAGAAGAATGGTCGCGCCATGCTGCGCACGGCCCAGCCGGCTACCGAGGCTCCCGTCACCAATACCGTGCGCGTGTCCCCGCGAACGCGCTATGAAACCCTGGCGGATCTGGCGCTGCCCACCCTCAAGACCCACTTGATCGAGCCTTTCCTGGCTGAAGCCATTGTCCTGGACGCGTCCGGACTGAGCACCGCGCCACGCATCGTGGCCGCGCAGGAAGGGCGGGTCATGCTCAGCCGTGGCGATCGGGCATACGCGCGCGGCCCGGCGGATCAGCCACTGCTGGATGACAGCCGCCTGCAGAAGCAGTTCCGGGTGTTCCGTGAAGCCCGGCCGCTGAAAGACCCGGTCAGCGGCGAGATTCTGGGCTACGAAGCGCAGTATGTTGGCAAGGCAGTGCTGGTGCGCTCTGAAACCGCGCCGAGCAACAGCAATGCAGATGGCAAGAGTCCGGCAGACATTGTTCCTGCCACCATCGACATCGTGGCCGCCAAAGAGGAGCTGCGCATCGGTGACCGGCTGGTGGGCGATACCACCCGGCCCCTACAGAGTTACGTGCCGCATGCGCCAGCCGGCAAGGTGGATGCACGCATTGTCTCGATCCATGGCAGTGCGGTTGTCAATGCCGGGCAGAATCAGGTCGTGGTGATCAACCGGGGCAGCAAGCACGGTATGGAAAGCGGTCTGGTGCTGGCCATCCTGCACGATGGTGCCCGCATGGTGGACAGCACCGATGCCAACCGCCCCGAGATCAAGTTGCCAGATGAGCGCAACGGATTGTTGATGGTGTTCCGCGCTTACGACCAGGTGTCGTATGCCTTGGTGCTTGATGCCAGCGACAGTGTGCGGGTGGGCGACCGCCTGATCAGCCCGCGCTGAGACCACCTTGCAACGCCGGGAGCTTGAAGCATGGCTCCGGCTGACGCTCACCCCCGGCGTCGGCAATGCCGGCTCGCGCAAGCTGTTGGCCGCGTTCGCCCTGCCTGAGGCCATCTTCGAGCAACCTAGGGATAGTCTGGAAGCTGTACTTGGCGAGCAGCTGGCCCAGCCCATCACGGTCATTCCGGAAGGACTGGAGCAACTGCTTGAGACCAGCTGGCGCTGGTTGCAGGAGCCAGCCGACCCGGACTCTCCGGTGCGGCGGATCGTCGCCCTGGGCGAACCTGACTACCCATCTGGACTGCTTGACATCGACGATCCGCCTTTGTTGTTGTACCTGCTCGGCAGCCCGAATGTTCTGCCCAATGGTTCCGAAGCCCACTTGAACAGAGCACGAACCGCTACGCATTCAATAGCAGCCGGGTTGCAGCGGAGCGTCGCAATAGTCGGCACCCGCAATCCGACGCCGCAAGGTGCCATCAACGCACGGCACTTTGCCCGCGCGCTTGCCGATACCGGCCTGGTTGTGGTGTCCGGCATGGCGCTGGGAATTGACGCTGCGGCCCACGAAGGTGCATTGGAGAGTGCTGCAACCAACGGCGCGGCGTTTGCCACGGTAGCCGTCATCGGCACCGGCCTGGACCGCGTGTATCCGAAGTCACACCATGTCCTGGCCCGCCGCATCGCCCGCCGAGGCCTCATCGTCAGCGAATTTCCGTTGGGAACACCAGCCCTGCCCGGCAATTTTCCCAGGCGCAACCGCATCATCGCTGGCCTGGGTCAGGGCACATTGGTGGTTGAGGCAGCGCTTCGATCTGGCTCATTGATCACCGCCCGTCTCACCGCCGAACAGGGCAAGGATGTGTTCGCGATTCCCGGATCGATCCACGCCACCCAGTCGCACGGTTGCCATGCCCTGATTCGCCAGGGTGCCAAGCTGGTGGAGTCGGTGCAGGATGTGCTGGAGGAACTCGAGCAGCGCCCAGGATTCAACAACCAGAAAGCTCCGATCGATGCGCCCGATACCATGGAAGAACCAACGGTTCCTACCGAAGATCCGCTGCTGGCGGCCCTGGGCCACGACCCCGGAAGCCTGGACGCGTTGCAGGCGCGCACCGGGCTGGCTACCGCCGAACTCCAGGCGCGGCTGATGACACTGGAACTGGAACAAAAAGTGGCGCGGCTCCCGGGCGGATTGTTTCAGCGCATTTTTTTGACTTAGAAGCGGCTACACGTCGCGGTACCGTGCGAAGCGCGCTTTCTGCGCTATATTGGCTGCATGTTTGATGTGCTTGTTTTCGTCTACGAAAACTATTGCCCAGGCGAAGCGGGCCCGCAATGGGACCAGTTGGAGCGCAAGCTCAACGCCGTCGGGTTTGAAGCCGATGAAATCCAGGATGCGCTGGTCTGGCTGCGTGGCCTGAGCCAGGTGGCCAGTGGAGCCCAGATGGCCCGCGGTAGCGCAACCGCTGCGGCCGGTACACCCGAGCAAGACACCACCACAACGCCGTTGTCCGCGGACTCATACGGTCCGCATCGAGCGTCGACCGACAGCATGCGGGTTTACTGCACCGCGGAGCAGGATCATCTGGGTTCGCAGTGCCTGGGCTTCGTAACGTTTCTGGAGTCCACGGGGGTACTCGGTCCGCAATTGCGTGAAATTGTCATTGACCGCGCCATGGCTGCGCCCGGCGGTCCGGTATCGCTGGAGGACCTCAAGATCATCGTGCTGATGGTCTATTGGAGCTTTGACCAGGAACCCGATGCCCTGGTGCTCGACGAACTCTGTGACGACGCAGGAGCGCGCACAGCGCACTGAGGAACTTTTAGCCCAACAACCGCTCCGGATTGGCCTCGATTTTGGCCAGCGCAGTGCGAGTGGCGCGTACGGTCAAGGCCTCTTCCTCCTGTGGCAGCAGCAGACCGGCTTGCAGATAGGCAGCCAGGCGTCCTGCCTGGATCAGATAGCTGTGCCCGTCAGTAGAGGCGAACAGATGCAACTGCTTGCGGTCGCTGCGCCAAGCAAACTGAACTTGGGTTACGCGGCCATTGTGGTCAAGCGTGAACCACGAGCCCAGCTGCAACTCCTGCGCCCAGGCCAACATAGCGTGGCTCGGTTTGGATCCTCCATCCGCGACCACATCGATGGTTGAGGCATCTATGCCCAACATCATTTCAATGTTTTCGGCATCCAGCGGCAGATCGCCCATGCCGTCCTCACTGACAAAGTCCTCCAGATTGGCCAGTCGCTGCGCCATGGCCTCAATCTGCGCTTGCGGTATCGCCTGCGTCTTGGACAAAAAAGCGTCAGCCAGAGTGTCGCTGACAGTCTTGATGTGCGCGTCCTGCTCCGACGGCGACAAGCCCAGCAGCGTCATGCCCGAGCGCAAGCGCTGCAACAGCTTAGGCAGGTCGGAGATCACCCGAGCCCGGTCACTGCGATTCGGCTTGGCACTGGCGGCCCAGACCAGATCGGTGGAAGACTTTTTCAGATCAAGGGTCTCACGGTGCTGCGGCCCCTTGCGCACCGCCGCCACGGCGAGGACTTCCGCCCAGACCTTGAACAAGAAGGTGCGAATCTCGTCGCGCACCGGTATGTCCTTGAGCATGTTGCGCATCTCGATCGTGTACTGGATCGTCAGCGTCTCTTTTTGCTCCACCTGCTGCGCCACGCTCACAACCTTTTGGGTCGCGCCCTTCTCCGTCAAGTACTTCGCCAGGAATTTCTGGAACTCCTCATAGACCAGCAGAAACACGCGCTTACCGGTCTCCGGATACTGTTCTATGACCTGCACGATGCGCTTGACTTCCAACTCCAGGGCGCCGCCCTGGATACCGCTGGCATCAAAACCCATCACGCAGGAACCCAGCCGGTCAATCAATTGCCGCGCCGGATGATTGATGGTGCCGAAAAACTCGGGTTCGGCCAACGCCACCCGCAACACCGGCATTTGCAAGCGGGCGAACCACACGCGGATCCCTGGCGGAATACGCTCCTCCTCCTGCAGGATTGCCTGGAACATCAACGCCACGATCTCGATCGTCGCCTTCTCGGTCTTGGTTTCGGCCTTCTTCTTGAGCTCGGTGGTCTGTTCCCGGAGTTGGCCCGCAACCCGCGCCACGCCGGCCGGACTGTAATCCTCGATCTGCGTGGCGCCACCCAAACTGGATCCGGTGGCGCTCGCACCCTCACCTGCTGGCCGCGCCAACGCTGCCGCCAGCGCGGGTGACGCCGGCTGGAATGTGGTTGCGTCAAAATCAGAACTGACCCGCCCGATCAGCAGTCGCTTGAGCTGGCCCATCACGCCCTGTGCACGGCTGCGGGCTCGCGCCAAAGGCGTGGTGGAAGTCATCATGCGCGTCTCTTCTGCCGCATTTCCTCCCCCATACGTGGGCCCGTCGCCATGGGCGGACCCAGCCGCCGAACCCTGCGCGTAGGCGCCACCGGGCGTCTGCCCGTAACCCGCCGACGCCTGCTCATCCGCCCAGCCAGCGCGGCCACCTTGTCCGCCGGCTCCGCGGCTGGCCTGACCAGCGCCGGGGCCCGCTGGCATGGGTGCGCCACCGGACTCGCCCGAAGCAGCATGCATGGCGCCAGTATTCCCACCTCCCGGCCCACCCGGCACCGTCGCCGCATACCCGCCGCCGTGGCCCCCTGAGCCACCAAAACCGGCTTGACCACCCGCGTATCCCCCGCCGGACCCGCCACTCAAGTCGCCGCGCTGGCTTTGTCCACCCGAGTCTGGCGCGGCCTGCCCATCAGCGGGCGCTGTTGCCCGGCCGACTCCGGGCGCACGACCAGCACCCGAAGGGGCGCGCTTGACCCGGTCCTTGAGTTCGATCGTCGGCATCACGCCCTGCTTGATCAGAAACTCGTTGCACTTGGTGTAAGCATCCTTCAAGCGCTCCGTCAATACCCGATGCACCACGTCATTGACCATGGGCCAGGCGTCGCGCGGCATGCCGGCGACCGCCCATTGCTCGACCATCAACAGCACCAGGACCTCAGGCCGCAAGATATCGTTGCCCTCCAGTTCCTCACTGTTTTCCAAGTACTTGATACGCAACCGCAGGTCATCGAGTTGGCCGCTGACTTTTTCCATCACGCCCAGAACCAGACGCGAGGCCACAATCTTGTTTTCCACTACTTCGTTGCCTACCAACTCGAAACTACCGAGTTCGAGCACCGGTTTGGGCTTGACGACCTTGTCAGGATTGAGCGCCTCATGCCAGACGCGCTTGGTACCGTCCAACCAATTGGCGCGGCAACGCTGATAAAAGGTCCAGACATCGCGCCGGATCTGCAACTCACGCGATGGTGCAGCCTCGTTGAGCAAGGTCGTCAACCGATCCTGAACCGCCGCACAGAGTTCGACCATGGCGCGCCCGGCATCAGCCACAAAACGCTCACGCGTTTCCTGGGCCAACCTGCCACGCTGGGCGTTTGTGGAATTACTTGCCATGGTGCTGTGTGGAAGTTGAGCCCAAGCTTAGACCGCGGCTCCTGCGTTCGGGTCGTTCGGGTCTTCGTCCTTGCGGGCACCGCCCTTGATGAGGTCCTCGCGCTGTATGCCCAGCCACATGGCAATGGCAGCGGCCACAAAAACCGATGAATAGATACCGAACAAAATACCGATGGTCAGCGCCAACGCAAAATAATGCAGTGTGGCGCCCCCAAAGAGCAGCATGGACAGCACCATAAGTTGGGTCGAACCGTGGGTGATGATGGTACGGCTGATCGTGGAAGTGATCGCGTTATCGATAATCTGCATCGAATTCATCTTGCGATAGCGCCGAAAATTCTCACGAATCCGGTCAAATATCACGACCGATTCATTCACTGAATAGCCCAGCACAGCTAGTACGGCGGCCAGCACGGGTAGAGAGAACTCCCACTGAAAGAAGGCAAAAAAACCCAGAATGATGATCACGTCATGCAGATTGGCGATGATCGCGGCGACCGCAAACTTCCACTCGAAGCGCACCGCCAAATAAATCATGATCCCGACCACCACGAAAGCCAGCGCCTTGAGGCCATCGGTTGCCAGTTCGTCGCCCACCTGCGGACCAACAAACTCGGTACGCCGCAGCGTGGCCGTCGGGTCCGCGGACTTGAGTGCCGAGAACACCTTGTCGCTTTGCTGGCCCGAACTCACGCCCTTGACCGCCGGCATACGGATCAGCACGTCACGGGCCGAGCCGAAGTTCTGCACCTGCACATCAGCCAGGCCCTGCTTGGCCACAGTGTCGCGAATGGCACCCAGATCGACCGCCTGGGCGTAACCGACCTCCATCAAGGTGCCGCCCGTGAACTCGACCGACAAATGCAGGCCACGGGAAAACAGCATAAAAACAGCTGCCAGAAACGTGATCAGCGACACGGTATTGAATACCAGTGCGTGCCGCATGAACGGTATGTCGCGTCGAATCTTGAAGAATTCCATGCCTACTTTCCCTCGACCGGTGTGGCCTCGGTCCGGGACGAGGGTCTCCAAACCGTTCCAATCGACACGCTCTTGAGTTTGTTCTTGCTACCGTACCACAAATTGACCAAACCGCGAGAGAAGAACACCCCGGAGAACATGCTGGTCAGGATGCCGAGACAATGGACTACGGCGAAGCCCCGAACCGGCCCGGAGCCAAAAGCCAGCAATGCCAATCCGGCAATCAGCGTGGTCACATTGGAGTCCAGGATCGTGCCCCAGGCCCGGTCGTATCCGGCGTGGATCGCTGCCTGGGCTGACGCACCATTGCGCAATTCCTCCCGGACCCGTTCGTTGATCAGAACATTGGCATCAATCGCCATGCCCAATACAAGAGCCATGGCTGCCATGCCGGGCAAGGTCAACGTGGCCTGCAGCATCGACAACAGGGCCACCAGCAGCAGCAGGTTGACCGCAAGGGAAACGCTCGAAATCACTCCGAACAGCATGTAATAGATGCACATGAAGCAAGCCACGGCAACGAAGCCCCATGTAACGCTGGCAAAGCCCTTGGCGATATTCTCGGCACCCAGGCTCGGGCCGATCGTCGTCTTCTCGATAATTTCCATGGGCGCGGCCAGCGATCCAGCACGCAGCAACAGCGCCAGATCATTGGCCTCACTCACGCTCATGGACCCGGAAATCTGGAACCGGTTGCCGAGTTCGCCCTGGATCACTGGCGCCGTAAGCACTTCGCCCTTGCCCTTTTCAAACAGCACGATGGCCATGCGCTTGCGCAGGTTCTCGCGGCTGACATCCCGCATGATGCGGCCACCCTTGGCATCGACGGTGAGGTCTACCTTGGGCTGCTGGCTCTGCGAATCCAGGCCTGGTTGCGCATCCGACAGACTGTCGCCAGTGATGACCACCTGCTTCTTGACAATCACAACACGACCATCGCGCTCCAGGAAGCGCTCCGAGCCAAAGGGCACCGGCCCGGAGTTGTTCTCCGCAGCCCGACCTTCGGCACTTTCGTCAACCATCCGCAATTCCAAAGTGGCAGTACGCCCGATGATGAGTTCCGCCCGCGTCGGATCCTGGATACCCGGCAACTGGACCACGATCCGGTCCAGGCCCTGCTGCTGGATCACCGGTTCAGCCACGCCCAGTTCGTTGATCCGGTTGTGCAAGGTAGTAATGTTCTGTTTCAGCGCCTGGTCTTGCAACGCGCGCGCCGCGACGGGCTTGATCGAAGCCGTCATCTTGTAGTCTGTGCCTTCGACAGCCTCCACCGCGTCCAGATCGGCAAAACTGTCCGCCAGCACGCGCTTGGCCGCTTCGCTCGTCTGTCCTTCACGAAAGCGAATCTCGATCGTCTGGCCATTGCGGCTGATACCGCTGTGACGCACGTTCTTCTCCCGCAGTACCGAGCGGATGTCTCCCGCCAGGGACTCGGCCTTCTTGGTCAGTGCCGCCTGCATGTCCACCTGCAGCATGAAATGCACGCCCCCACGCAGATCCAGCCCCAAATACATGGGCGACGCATGCAAGGCGGCAAGCCAGGCCGGCGAGCGTGAAACCAGATTCAGGGCTACAACGTAGCCGGGGCTGGCTGGATCAGGCACCAGCGCCTTCTGGATACTGTCCAGTGCCTTGAGCTGTGTTTCGCCAGAGTCAAAACGGACCTTGATCGCAGCGGCTTCCAGAGCGATGGACTCGGGCACGATGGACGCGCTCTTGAGGGCGTCCTGCACCCGGGTCAAAGTGGTGGTGTCCACCTTGACCATGGCTTTTGGAGCTGTTACCTTTACTGACTGCGCTTCGCATTAAAAGTTCGTCATGGTATACAAGGCCCCCACCAGAAGCGC
>JANMKM010000730.1:0-3005 GCA_031372035.1 Rhodoferax sp.
GGTTATCTTCGGCACGCCCGACCTCAACCCACGCTATCCGGACCGGCCGCTGGTGCCGCCCACGGTGCTGCTCAATCCGGTGATCCAGCCGCTGGGGCCTGAGGTGGAGGACGATTGGGAGGGCTGCCTGTCGGTGCCCGGCCTGCGCGGCGTGGTGCCGCGTTTTGCCCGGATCCGCTACACCGGTTTCGACCAGTACGGCGATGCCATCGACCGCACCGTGGACGGCTTTCACGCCCGGGTGGTGCAGCATGAGTGCGATCACCTGATCGGCGTGCTGTACCCGATGCGGGTGCGCGACTTCCGCCAGTTCGGCTACACCGAGGTGCTGTTTCCGGGCCTGGACGCGAGCCAGGACGACTGAAGGAGCCACCGGGCCGAGCCCGCCCAGATGGCTGGCCGGCACTATCCACCAGCGTGGCCCGCCAATCAGGGTGGCGCCGCCTTGAAAGGCAGCAGTGCCGCTGGTTCCAGGCCGTTGAGCACCTCGATGCCGTGGGCATGACCCCGGGCCACGGTGCTGTCGAATTTTTCCCACTGCAGCATGCCGACCTGTTGCATGCCCGGGTTGAAATACAGGTCCGTGATCTTCTGCGCTTCGCGCTGGCGCGAGGCACTGTAGAGCACGGTGGCGTCCATCAGGTAGGACAGCAGCGAGGGCAAGCGATAGTGCCGTTGTGCCCTTGGGCGCAGCCGATCCCGCAGCAGCGCCCACATGCCGGGCACTTCGTCGAGCTCGATGCGTTCGGTCTGGTGGCAGCTCAGGTCGACGCCAATCACCTTGCCCACACCGCGCCGGGAGCGCATCACATCCACTGGAAAGTTGTTGAAGGCACCGCCGTCGCACAGCAAGTCACCGTCGTGCAACACTGGCGGCAGAGCCCCAGGAATGGCAATGCTGGCCAGCATCGCCTTGAGCAGGTTGCCGCTGGTGATGGTCTTTTCCCGGGCCTGGGAGAAGTTGCTGGCGACACAGTAGTAGTTTTTCCACAGGTCTTCGATGTCGGCGTCGTGGCCCAGCAACTCGCGGGTGGCGTTGTCGCAGATGCGCCGCAACCTGCGACCCGAAATCAGCGACAGCATCGGCAGCAGGTTGAAGTCCCCTGTGGGGTTGCCACTGAAGGAACGCCGGGCGATGTCCAGCACCTCGTCATAGGGGCGGTCCGAGCCGATCAGCGTCGCCATGACCGAGCCGATGCTGGTGCCGCCGACGAAGTCGACCTCGATCCCGCGCTCCTGCAGGGCCCGGTACAGGCCGAGGTGGGCACAGCCACGGGCGCCGCCGCCGGCCAGCACCAGGCCGACCGCCCGACGGCTCTGGATCCGCGCCAGCCGCGCCAGATCCCGCTCCAGGGACGGCCGCACATGTACATGGTCGCTCAGAGGCCGGCGCTCCAGCCAGCGCCTGGTGCCCGTGGGGCAGCGGGTGTCGGCGGCGTGCAGCAGCACCAGCACTTCGGCGGCTTCGCTGCGACCCGGGCGGCGCATCAGGTACTGGCGTTCGGTCTCGTGCAGTACCGGCGGTTGCGACGCGTCGGCCAGCAGCAGCAGTTCATCGCTGCGCCGGCTGCAACGATGGGTCCAGGGTGTGGGCTGATCGTCAGCCACCAGCAACACGTAATCGTGCTCGGCCTCGATCTGGTCCAGGTGCAGGCCGATACGGCGATTCACGTCGGCATCATTGGCGGCACTGCGGGCCAGGCCGACCTGCTCCAGATCCCGGTCAATGCAGTCCGCATCGACGATGCAGACCCGGCCCAGACGCGCGAACTGACCGGCCAGCCCCTGGCTGAAGGCTTGCAGGTCGATGCCGCTGGAGATTGGCAACAAGGCCATGGTCACGGGTGGCGCCAGCAGCGAATGGCTTTGCGCCGCCCGCAGCCGCTCGATGATCTGGCGCGTCAGCGCGATCGACACCTGAGGGCTGGTGGCCAGCAGGTTGGTGAATTCCGACTTGGCCAGCCGAACCAGCACCGAGTCGCGGATGGCCACGACCGTGGCGGAACGCGGCTCATCGGTATACAGGCTCATCTCGCCGATGATCTGGCCGCGCGCCATTTCGCGCACCATGTGCTCACTGCCATCGTCACGTCGTACATAGACCCGCAGCCGGCCGCTGACCGACAGATACATCGAGTCGCCAGGTTCACCCTGGGTGATCAGGGTCTGACCACCGGCAATCTCCACCCATTGCAGGTGCCGGCGCAGCAGGTCCATCGCTGCCTCGTCCAGGCCGCCGAGGTAGGTGTTGAGGTGCTGCGCGAGCAGCTCGTCCTGGAACAGCTTGGCCATGGTCTGCGGTGGGTCGCGGTGGCTATTCCGGCAATCCGGCCTTGCGCACGGCAGGCAGGACCTTCTTGTCCCAGTAGTCCTTGTAGGCGGCTGGGCTCGACGGCGAAAGCGCGGTGAAGGCAAAGAAGCGGTAGCCGGGATCGACGCGGCGCAGCTCTTCCACGGTGCTGTGGGCATTGGTCTCCTGTCCGGCCATGGCGTAGGCCATCGCCAGGTAGGCGTGGGCATGGGTGTAGGCCGGATTCGCCTGCAGTGCCTTTTGGTACCAGCCAATGGCAGCTTCATAGTTACCCTGCATGAAGTGCGCGCGCCCCATATTGGTCAGCATCACGGCACCGGCGTGGCGGGAGTCCAGGTTGATGGCCCGTTGCAGCAACTCGATCGCCCGCACAGGCTCGCCGGCGAGCAGGAACGACAGGGCATAGGCCACAAAGGCGTTGGGGTTCTTGCTGTCGTGCGACAGCCAGTTTTCGGCGGCGGCGCGGTAAGCCTCCAGGTCATCCGAAGGCGTATACATCAGCATCGCGGCATAGACCGCCGGATTGTCCGGCTCCAGTTCGCGCGCGATCACCACCAGTTCGCGCCCTTCCAGGTACAGGCGTTCGCGCTGGGCTGCTTCCATGCCGGAGCCGAAGTTCCCGAGCTGGCTGCCGATGGTGGTCGCCAGCCCGACCATGGCGCGGGGGTGGCCAGGCTGCTGCGCCAGCACCGCC
>JANMKM010000734.1:0-2847 GCA_031372035.1 Rhodoferax sp.
AGTCATCCCCGTCGAATACCAATGCACTGCACGATGCCGCGGCCCGCGTCTTGAAGCTGGAACTATCGCGTTATGAGGTGCGCAGTTCCGCCGATTTTGAGTTGGCGCTGCAAAAGGCCAGGGCCGAAGGCGTAGAAGCCATTCATGTGGCCGGCTCACCCCTGCTAGGCGCGCAACATGCGCGGGGCCTCGCGGAGTTGCTGATCAAGTACAAATACCCTTCGATGGCTTTTGCCGGCTCCATGGCCAACGCCGGCATGCTGATGGGTTACGGCTCCATTCTTTTCGAGATCTACAACGCCGCCGCCCTGTACATTGACAAGATCTTCCGAGGCGCCAGCCCGGCGGAGTTGCCGGTGGGTGAGCCGACGCGATACGAACTGGTCGTCAACCTCAAGACAGCCAAGCTGCTGGGCGTGACGATCCCGCCATCGCTGCTGGTACGCGCAGACCGGGTGATCGAATGAAGCGGCAGCGGCTCAATCGCGCAGGCTGCGAGCCTTGACTCACCGGCCTAGGCGCAATCGCGCCTTGATCTTCCGAGTCCATTGCCACACTGACCTGCTCTCTTCCAGCTGTACCAGTGCAAATTTCAGGAAGTCCGTCAACCTGGCGAACGCAATCGCTATGGGCCTCATCACCCCGACGTCTGTGTTGTGGAAGGCGACCGACGTAATCAGGTAGCGCGCCGCAATTGCGCTGCGCTCACAAATCCGACCCATCGTGCTCGCAGTGCCCGTAGCTGCTGGTCGGAGCGACGGTCGTCTTCTTTTCCCTGGACGCGAGCGTCAGTTTGGCCTGACGTCGGCCTCGCATTTCTGGATGAACTGCGCCTTCGCGGCGCCAGTCAGCTTCTTTGAGGCGGCCGCTGCTTCGCAACTGGGTCCTTGGGCCCAGGCGCAAGCAGTGGCGGTCACCAGCATGAGGGCGATGAGAGATTTCATGGTGGCTCACTCCAGGTCGTGGTCGGATTGAAAATTCAGTCTACTGCGATGCACCACGGCCGTCCACCGGAATCACTACCCTGGCCGCCAAGTAGCCAATCGAACAGTCTGCGCCCATAATTTGTCGGGCCCTGGCTGATTTGGTGAGCAATATGAGGATTCCAAAGAAATTTGGGTTGAAGACTTCGCCGTCCGTCCTGCTGCAAGCCAATGAGGTGCTCCAGTGAAGCGGCGGCTCGCCATTTCCACGGTGGGCGCAGCGACGCTCGGTGCGGTACTGCCAATTCGGGCCCAGGGGCCAAGAATTTATCGGCTCGGTGTGCTTTCGGAGACCGTCACCCGACCGAACCTTGCTTTGCTGCGGTTCTTGTCCGTGCTGGGATATGAAGAAGGCCGCAACCTGGTTGTGGACTTCAAATATTCTCGAGGGCAGGCCGACACATTGCCGGCACTTGCGGCTGAACTGCTGGCAGCAAAACCGGATGTGCTTATAGCGCCGACAAACGCGGAGACGGTTGTCCTCAAGCAAGCGACGTCGACGATTCCCATCGTCATGTTGTTCGCTTCGACCCCGGTTGAATTAGGCATCATCGCGTCCCTCGCCCGGCCCGGGGGGAATATCACCGGAACCACGACAAATGCGCCGGAAATGGCGGGAAAAATGACGCAGCTTTTACGCGACGCTGTTCCGCGAACGTCGCGCGTCATCTGGCTCGCCGACCTGGAGTACCCGGGCATGACGCTCTACAGGAAGGCCAACGAGCAGGCCGCCTTGGCCATGGGTCTGCGGCTAACCACGTTGCCAGTCAGGACGCATTCCGATCTCGACGCAGCCCTTGCAACGGTTGAGCGTGACCGCCCAGACGTACTGGGAGTGGCGACCACCGGTGTGATCAGTGCGAACATCGGCCGCATCGTCGACTTCGCTGCGAGGCAAAGAATTCCTGCGCTGTACTCGACGAGTGGCGCCGTCCGAAATGGCGGCTTGATGAGTTATGGGCCGGATTTTTCCGACCTGGCACGGCGCGGAGCCGAAACCGTAGACAAGATATTCAAAGGCGCCAAGCCGGCAGATATCCCCGTACAGGAGCCGGCGAAGTTCCTTTTCATTCTCAACAAGGGAACTGCGAAGGCCCTCGGTCTGACGGTGCCGCCACACGTACTTGCTCTGGCGGACGAAGTCCTCGAGTGAAGTGTCGAAAAATATTTTGCCTGGAAGCCGCCGTGGTGATTGGAGGAGGCAGGACAGTAGTCGACCAGGCTCCGTCTAACGGCGCCTTCCCGCCCAGTCCGCCGCCCGGG
Source organism: Rhodoferax sp. (assembly GCA_031372035.1). Classification (GTDB taxonomy): domain Bacteria; phylum Pseudomonadota; class Gammaproteobacteria; order Burkholderiales; family Burkholderiaceae_C; genus CAISIP01. Next base: position 2,247 of record JANMKM010000734.1, read on the forward strand.
CACGCGTGTTTCGCGCCCATTGCCACGCTGCCGAAGCGTGCACCCGCGCCAGCACCCCATCCTTCCAGTCTTTCCAGCGCGGATACCAGTACGCGAACCACGCGAGTTGCATGAGCGCGGGTTGCGTCAACTGGAACAGGCGCGCCAGCACGGCCGTGCCCAGCAGCTTGGCGGCAACAAGAAGCACCAGCGCCGTCTTGAGTTTGCCTTGCGCCAACAGGAACAGGGCCGCCAGCTTTACCGGAAAAAGAGCCAGCATGGGCGCCACGAACAGGGCCAGCGCGGCCCACGCTGACAGGCCACCTATCCAGCGCTCGAGCCGGGACCACAGAGGCAGCCTGGTCAGACGCGCCACCAGCGCCGCCAGCGGCGCCCAGCCCCACTCTTCGAAAAGCAGCAGCAGCACCACGGGCGCCAGCAACACACGGCGCACCAGGCGTTTGAGCATGGGGCGATGGTAACGGCGCCTGTCCGCCCCGGCGAATCCCGCTACTATTTGCACAACAACAGCAACCGCCACACCCATGCAAGACAAAACCAGACCCCTGCGTTCCGACATCGCCTGGAGCACCGCAGACGCCATCGGCGTGCACGGCTACGA
>JANMKM010000737.1:0-9785 GCA_031372035.1 Rhodoferax sp.
CATGGACCGCCGCGCTGGTGGCGGGCGCAGCGCTGGCCCAGACCCCGACTTCGAGCGGCGTCGTCACCAAGCTCGACAAGGAAACGCAGAAGGTGACCCTCAAGCACGGCGAGATCAAGAACCTGGACATGCCGCCGATGACCATGGTGTTCCAGGTTAGCCACGCCAAGTTGCTGGACCAGGTGCAGGCCGGTGACAAGGTGCGGTTCAAGGCCGGCATGGACGGCACGAAGATCATGGTGACCGAGATGCAGGTGCTCAAGTGAAGGCTTCGAATACACCCTAGTGGCTGTGCGGATGATGCGCATCCGGAAAATGGACATGGCTGTGGTTCATGGCCGGGTGCTGGTGCCAGTGGCTGTGCCGGGTGCCGGGCGCGACGGGCTCGCCATGTGTGTGGGCATGGTGTTCGTCCCCAGCGCCGTGCACATGGGCATGGTCGTGCGCCATCGGCTCATGCAGGTGCGCATGCGCGTGCCGTTCGGCAAGGTGCAGCGCCACACCCAGGGCCATCAGTACACCGGCGGCCAGCAACTGTGCCGTGACCGGTTCGCCCAGCAAACCAATGGCGAGCGCGGCGCCGAAGAAAGGTGCCACCGAAAAGTAGGCGCCGGTGCGGGCCGAGCCGAGCAGGCGCAAGCCGACCACAAACAGCACCAGGCTGGCGCCATAGGCTGCAAATCCCAGCAGGGCTGCGGCCAGCGCCACCGGCAGCCCTGGCCAGGCGGCTCCGAGCAACAGCGCCAATACCAGATTGGTGGAACCCGCAGCCAACCCCTTCACCATGGCAATGTAGCCGGCGTCGAGCAGCGAAACCTTGCGCGTCAGGTTGTTGTCAATACCCCAGGCCAGGCAGGCGCCCAGCACCGCCAGCACGGGCCACAGGGTACTCCAGGTCATTGCAGCGGATGCGTCCGTTGGCCAGGAGAGTAAGGCGCCGCCGGCAACGATCAGACCCATGCCCAGTGCAATACGCCGGTCGAAGTTTTCATGGAATACGAACCAGGCCAGCAACGCTGTGAAAACGCCTTCCGCGTTGAGCAGCAGCGAGGCAGTGGAGGCCGGCATGTTGGACAGCCCCAGCATCAGCAGCACCGGGCCCACCATGCCGCCGCTGAGCACTGCCGCCGCCAGCCAGCCTCGTTCGCTGCTGGTGGGCACAGTTGCCGGCGTATCGCGCCAGCGGCGCACGATCCACAGACCGACGCCGGAGCCCAGGTACAACAGGGCGGCAAGCATCCAAGGGTCGGTGTGCCCCAGCAACAACTTTGCCAATGGTGTGCCTGCACCAAACAGGACGGCCGCCGCCAGTGCAGCCCAGGCGCCATTGTGGTTTCCGGGTTTCATCGGCTCAGGCCGGCAGCAATTGCGAAGCGGATCGTCGGCATCATGTCAGGATTGTCGCCCTCTCCTGGTGTTTGGGTCTGTGCGTGGCCGGGGTGAACATTCGCTGCCAGGGCGCTGGACGGGCGAAGCCGACCATGCGTACGCTGTCGCACAGTCGGCCGCTGCCGGGCCCGACAGGATGGGCCACACCCATGCACCTTGACACATGCTGCTTGAACTCGCTTTGGACCTGGTCAAGTTGACGCTGTTCGTGGCCTGTGCTTACGCTGCCCTGCGCGCCTATGCACGGGTGCGGGCGCCGCCATGGACGCCAGCGCTGACACGGCGGCGGCTAGCGGTGCTCGGTCTTCTGACCCTGGCCGTGGGTGCCAGCAAGGTCACGGAAGACGTGCTGGCCAAGGAATCGGGTCCCGTGGATGAGGCCGTCCTGTGGTTCATCCGGGAGCAGGTGCCAGTTCAGTGGAGCGGGCTGTTCGAGGCCATCACCCGCTCGGGTTCGGCCGTCTTTCTACTGCCGCTCGGGCTGGTCGCGCTGGCGGCGCTGTTGCTGACCCGGCACCGGCTGGAGGCGGCTTTGCTGGCTGGCTCGGTGGCCAGTTCCACGCTGCTGGTATATCTGCTCAAGGTTGTGGTCCAACGCCCGCGCCCGGACCTTTGGGACACGCAGTGGTACTGGGGTTCCAGCTTTCCCAGCGGCCACACTTTGAACACTGCCGCCTTGTCGATCGCGCTGGCACTGTGCCTGTCCCGGCTGTGGACCAGGGCTGGCAACCTGGCCATGGGCTGTGCCATTCTCTGGACCGGTCTGGTGGCTTTGTCGCGCCTGGTACTGGGCGTGCATTGGCCGTCCGACGTGCTGGCGGCCATGTGTCTGGGTGCGTTCATACCACTGCTGATCAGCGTGGCGCTGGATGCCCGCATGTCGAAGGATGCCTCATGAACCTCGTCGATACCGTAGCACCTGGGTGTGTTCGCCAACGAACAGACGCGCGGTCCATGCCGGCGCAAGCTTCCAGCAGCCACGGTTCATTTGACTTTGATCAACCAGTTTCCTGCTCCTGGCTCGCACAATTTGAATCGTATGGCCTTCTACCTGACATGACGTTTTCCTCGAATACCCGAAACAAGCGCCGCATCGCCTTTGTCGCGTTGCTGGTGTGGTTGTTCGGCGTGGCGTCGGGGGTTGCCAATGCATGTCTGCTTGAATTGCGCACAGCCCCATCGGCGGGTACAACCTCTGCGACGCTGGAGCGTGCGCATGTGAGACACGCAGCCACGGGCCATGCTGCAGGCAGTGATGCTCACCAACACGACGACGCCAACGCGCCCAAGGCACCATGCCTGAAGGCCTGCGATGACAGCGGGAATTCGATACCCAAACAACCGGGCGCGGCCGCCGGGACGGATCCCGGACCGCCGTTCATGGTTGCGATTCTGTGGACCACAGCCCCGTCGAGCCTTTCGGCAACCCAGCGCCAGGACGCATGGTCCGGCACTCCGAGCGAACCGCCTTTGCGGCTTCGATACGTGCGCTTGACGCTATAGCCACGTCCTGACGTTGGACCCGTAGCCAAGCGCCACGCGGCCTTCGTCCAGTTCCCAGCGACATCGACCTCGCGTTCAGGCGCGGGTCTTTCCCCGCGGAGTTGGGTCATTGCCTCCTCGTGATGCCTCCCGACCGCACGACCGCCTGGATGAGAAGTCATCCGGCGCGGCCACTGTTGACTACTCGTTTTCCTCAACCTGTTCCGGAGTCTGCCATGACCAATTTTCGTCTCGTTCCCCTGATCGCCGCTCTCGCCGCCATCAGCGCTTTGATGGCCTGTACCACGCCACCAGCGATGCCAATGGGCAGCGCATCTTCAAGCGGCATGCACACGCCTGAGCACATGGCCAAGATGGACGCGCAGATGAAGACCATGCGCGATATGCACGCCCGGATGATGGCTGCCAAGACCCCGGAGGAGCGAAGCAAGATGATGGGCGAGCACATGAAAGCCATGCAAGGCGGCATGGACATGATGGGTTCGATGCCGGGCGCCGGCATGGGCGACATGAAAGCCATGCCCGGCATGCAAGCCATGCCGGCCGACATGGCTGCGCATCATCAAATGATGGCCAAGCGCATGGAAATGATGCAGTCCATGATGGAGATGATGATGGACCGCATGCCTTCTGGATCCATGAAGTGACAGGGCCAACGCCATGACACCACTTCGTGCTTTCAACCACAGGACAACCAACCATGCAAACTTTCACATTTGATATCAGCGGCATGACCTGTGGCGGATGCACAAGTAACGTGCGGCAGACAGTAGCCAAGCTCGATGGCGTCAGCGACGTTGAGGTCGCGCTGCATCCTGGTATCGCCACTGCTACCGTTGATCCGTCTCGGGTGACCCCCGCGCAGATCGAGGCTGCCATCAAGGCGATCGGCTTTAGCGCCAAGCTGCGGGCAGCGTAAAGCAGCAAGGAGCACGACCGCAAGTGGTTTGGGCGGCCCAAAATGTGGCGCTCATGTTCGGCTTGGCTCGGCGGTCCGTTTGGTATTTGACATAGAGCATTGTTCGAGGAAGGGAGAAGTCGATGAGAGAAGTAACCGACGGGCATGCGTCCGCAAACATTGACCCACACGCCGCGGGAGGACATGCTGGTGGCACTGCGCACTCTGCAAACTCGACGGAAATGCCCTCGTCCCTGAAGGATCCCGTGTGCGGCATGGGGGTTACGACTCAGTCGCCCCACATGGTGCAGCACGCCGGTCAGCCGGTCTACTTTTGCAGCACTGGCTGCAAGGCCAAGTTTGTCGCTGACCCGTCGAAGTACCCATTGGTTGTGCCGCGCCAGCCGTCTGTCCCGGCGCCCGCGCCTGCGGCGAGCCAGCCGGTGGCCGGAGACGCTGCGGTCTACACCTGCCCCATGCATCCGGAGATTCGCCAGGACCATCCGGGCAACTGTCCGAAGTGCGGCATGACCCTGGAGCCGGTAATGCCGGTGCTGGATGACGACAACCCCGAGCTGCGCGATTTCCAGCGCCGCTTCTGGTGGTCGCTGCCGCTTTCCGTGGTGGTAACGGTACTTGCCATGTTCGGTCACGATCTGGGCTGGTTCGCGATGGCAACGCAAAGCTGGGTAGAACTGGTGCTGTCCTTGCCGGTGGTTTTGTGGGCCGGTGCCCCGTTCTTCGTGCGCGGCTGGCAGTCGTTGCTGCACCGCAGCCCGAACATGTGGACGCTGATCAGCCTGGGTACCGGCGCGGCATTCGTCTACAGCGTGGTGGCAACCATTGCGCCGCAGCTGTTTCCCGCAGCGGTCGTGGCCATGGGCCGTGTGGCGGTCTACTTCGAGGCGGCTGCCGTCATCATCTCCTTGACCCTGCTCGGGCAGATTCTGGAACTCAAGGCCCGTTCACAAACCTCGGCGGCGATCAAGTCGCTGCTGGGTCTGGCACCGAAAACGGCGCGCCGCATCAACGCTGGCGGCGCGGAGGAAGACGTGCCGCTGACCCACGTGCATGTGGGTGACCTGCTGCGCGTGCGCCCGGGCGAGAAGGTGCCGGTGGACGGTGTGGTGACGGAAGGCAGCAGCGCCGTGGATGAGTCGATGCTGACGGGCGAGCCGATGCCGGTCAGCAAGCATGTGGGTGACGCATTGATTGGGGCCACGCTGAACACCAATGGCGCTTTGGTGATGCGCTCGGAGAAGGTGGGCTCGCAAACCGTATTGTCCAGCATCGAGCACATGGTGGTGAAGTCGCAACGTTCCAAAGCGCCGATGCAGCGCATGGCGGATCAGGTCGCCGGATACTTTGTGGTGGTGGTTGTCGGCATTGCCTTGCTGACCTTTTTTGCCTGGGGACTGTTCGGACCGCAACCCAGCTGGGTGTACGGGCTGATCAATGCGGTGGCGGTGTTGATCATTGCCTGCCCTTGCGCGCTCGGACTGGCGACGCCGATGTCGATCATGGTCGCCACTGGCAAGGGCGCCACCCAGGGTGTGCTGTTCCGTGACGCGGCGGCGATCGAGAATTTTTGCAAGGTGGACACGCTGATCGTGGACAAGACTGGTACGCTGACCGAAGGCAAGCCGCGCTTCGACCGTGCCGTGGCTGCGCCGGGCCAGACCGAGGATGCCGTATTGCGGCTGGCGGCAAGTCTCGACCAGGGCAGTGAGCATCCGCTGGCGGACGCGATTGTGCGCGCGGCGCGCGAGCGCGGGCTGCCGTTGGAGAAGGTGGATGGCTTCGAGTCCGGCAGCGGCATCGGCGTCACCGGCACCCTGGGTGGCCAGCAACTGGCGCTGGGCAACGGCGCGCTGATGGAAAAGCTGGGCGTGAACTTCGATGCCTTGAAGGCACAGGCCGAGGCGCTGCGGGTCGAGGGCGCAAGTGTGATGCTGTTGGCGGTTGCCGGACAGGCAGCCGGATTGCTGGCCGTGTCCGACCCGGTCAAGGCCAGTACCGCGGAAGCATTGGCGACGTTGAAGGCCGGTGGCATCCGGGTGATCATGGCCACAGGTGATGGCGTTACCACTGCCAAGTCTGTGGCCACCCGGCTGGGCATCGATGAGGTGCATGGCGAGGTCAAGCCGGCAGACAAGCTGGCACTGGTGGAGAAGCTGCAGGGCGAGGGCCGGATCGTGGCCATGGCCGGTGACGGTATCAACGACGCACCAGCCCTGGCAAAGGCGAATGTCGGTGTAGCGATGGGCACTGGCACCGATGTGGCGATGAACAGCGCCCAGGTCACGCTGGTCAAGGGCGACCTGCGTGGCATTGCCCAGGCGCGGGCGATCTCGCAGGACACCATCGCCAACATGAAGCAGAACCTCGGTTTTGCCTTCATCTACAACGCGCTGGGCGTGCCATTGGCCGCAGGCGTGTTGTTTCCATGGACCGGCTGGCTGCTGTCGCCGATGATTGCCGCCCTCGCAATGAGCCTGAGCTCGGTCTCGGTCATCACCAATGCGCTGCGGCTGCGCGGCTGGACGCGCAAGGCCTGAACCGCCGGACTGCCCGGCACCATACTCCCCCGATCCGTGGCCACCTTTTTCAGAAGCAGCACCGTCTGGGTGCTTGACTTCACCTATGACGGCCGGGCACGGCGCTGGGTCAAAGCTTACCCGGACGGTACCGAACCGCGCGCAGGGTTTGAAGCGCAACTGCAGGACTGGTACGGCAAGCGTGCCCGTGTCGTGGGCGTGCGTGTTGCAACCGACCGGGAGGAGACGCAGTACCTGCGGGGGACGTTGCCGAAGAATGTGCTGTGCCCTACTGGCCGGCATTGAATTCACCTGCATACACCGCGTTGCCGCGGTTGCGTGCGCTGACGCACAGTCAGGGCTTGGGAAGTTCTTGAACATGGTGCGTTGGACACTCTCTGTCCGACGCATACCTGAAGGAGCGACCCTTGAAACCTGAAACACGCGCACAACTACGATACCTTTGCTTCGCCCCACTCGCCGCGCTTGCGTTGGCCTCAGCCACGCAGGCTCAAACCGCCATGCCGGCATCCGCTTCCGCCAGCAAGCCGATGGCGCATATGCAAGGCGGCATGGCCGGCGGCGGCGACATGAAGCAGGCGATGATGCCTGGAATGGACAGCATGCAGAAGATGCCGATGTCCGGCGACACCGATATGGATTTCGCGATGATGATGAAAGTGCACCACCAGCAAGCGCTGGAAATGGCGCAGGTGGAACTTGCGAAAGGCAAGTCTGCGGAAATGAAGGCCATGGCGCGCAACATCATTGCGGCGCAAAAAAAGGAAATTGCACAGTTTGACAAATGGCTCGCGAAGCACAAGTGATTGGCCCTGGGTGCAACAGCCCGTGCCATTGCGCAACTAATTTTGAAGGAGTTTGTATGCAACAGATCAAGGACCTGATGAGCCGTGACGTCAAGGTAATCGACCCGGAGATCAGCGTCGGCGAGGCAGCGCAGGCCATGCGCGACGGCGGCTTCGGCATGATGCCGGTGGCCGAGAAGGACCGCATGATCGGCACCATCTCGGACCGCGACATCGTAATCCGGGCAGTGGCCGCCGGCCTGGGCCCGCACACCAAGGTGCGCGATGTGATGTCGCCTGGCGTGGCCTGGGCCTATGAGAACGATTCGGTCGAACGCGCCGCCAGTGTCATGAGTGAATGGCAGGTGCGCCGGCTGCCGGTGGTCAACAGTGACAAGCGGCTGGTCGGTATCATTGCGCTGGGCGACTTTGCCGTCCAGAGCTCGGAGATCCGGCCCGCGGCGGATGCGCTCTCGGCGATCTCCAAGCCTGCAGCCGAAACCGCGACCTGATGCAGCCGGCGGCGGCGCCTTTGGCTTGAAATGGCGCCTGGCGCCCGTATCTGCTGCATGCGCGCAGCGCTGGCGCAGTAGCTTGCGCCTGCGCCGCGCGGCATGCACCACAATGCGTTCGGCAACGTTTGCCTGATTTGAAGGAATCTCCCATGCGGAAAATTGCGATGGCGATGGTGGCGGTACTGGCTCTGGCCCTGAGCGGCTGCGGCTACAACACCTTTCAAAGCACGGACGAGCAGGTCAAGGCTAGCTGGGCCGAGGTGCTGAACCAGTACCAGCGTCGATCGGATCTGATTCCGAACCTGGTCAGCACCGTCAAGGGCGAGGCCAAGTTCGAGCAGGACACGCTGACCAAGGTGATCGAGGCCCGCTCCAAGGCGACGTCGATCCAGGCCACGCCGGCGTTGATCAACGACCCGGCGGCGTTCCAGAAGTTCAGCCAGGCCCAGGGTGAGCTGACCGGCGCACTGTCGCGCCTGATGGTGCTCACCGAGAACTACCCCTCGCTCAAGGCCAACCAGGCGTTCCGGGACTTGCAGGCGCAGCTGGAGGGCACCGAGAACCGCATCACCGTGGCGCGCAATCGCTACATCCAGTCGGTGCAGGCCTACAACGTGGCGGTGCGTTCCTTCCCTTCGAACCTGACAGCGATGGTGCTGGGCTACCAGGCCAAGCCCAGCTTCACGGTTGAGAACGAGAAGGAAATTTCCAAGCCGCCGACCGTGGGCTTTGACACTGCGCCGGCAACCCCGGCGGCCCCCGCCGCCAGCAAGTGACCGGTGCAGCGCTGATCACTTCCGCGCCGGGCCAGCGGCCGGTGCGTGTCTTGGGCCGTGCCCTGCTGCTGGCGCTGGCTCTGGGCTGGGCCGCCCTGGCCTGGGCCTTGGTGCCGGTGCCGCCGCTCACCGGCCACGTCACGGACCAGACCGGCACGCTGACAGCGGCGCAGCGCGCCGAGCTGGAACAGCAGCTCACGGCGTTCGAAGCCCGCAAGGGCAGCCAGCTGGCCGTGTTGCTGGTGCCAACGACCGCGCCGGAGCCGGTAGAGACCTACGCCTTGCGCGTGGCCGAGCAGTGGAAGCTGGGGCGCAAGAAGATTGACGACGGCGCGATCCTGGTGGTGGCCAAGGACGACCGGGCGCTGCGCATCGAGGTTGGCTACGGCCTGGAAGGTGCCCTGAACGACGCTACTGCCAAGCGCATCATCAGCGAGGTGATCCTGCCGCGCTTTGCGCAGCAGGACATGGCCGGTGGCATCGCCGCCGGCATGGCGCAGATGATGCGGGTGGTGGATGGCGAGCCGCTGCCGGCTCCGGCGCAACGGCGCGGCACGCAGCAGGGTGGGGACCTGGGGCAGTACGCACCGGTGCTGTTCATCGTGGCGCTGGCCGTGGGTGGCGTGCTGCGCTCCATGCTGGGCCGGCTGCCGGGTGCTGTGGTCACAGGTGGGGTAGTAGGGGCTGTCGCCTGGTTTGTGGTGGGCGCCATGAGCGTGGCGCTGCTGGCCGGCATCGGGGGACTGATCTTCACCTTGTTGGGCGGCAGCGGCCTGGCACGCGGCCTGGGCGGCTTCTACGGGGGCGGCGGTCGGGGTGGCGGTTTTGGTGGAGGTGGCGGCGGCGGATTCGGCGGTGGTGGCGGCGGTTTTGGCGGCGGCGGCGCCTCGGGCAGGTGGTAGCCATGGACATTGCGCGTATCACCAGGCATTTGCTCAGCACCCGCGCCAGCGTGCGCCGGGCGTTCCCGGCCAGCGCCCTGGCTGCCGTCGAGGCGGCCATCAAGGCCAGCGAAAGCCTGCACGATGGCGAGCTTCGCTTCGCGGTGGAGGCCGGCCTGGATGGCGCGCCGCTGTTCCAGGGCCAGAGCGCCCGGGACCGGGCGATCGAGGTGTTCTCGCAGCTGCGGGTCTGGGACACTGAACAGAACAACGGCGTGCTGGTCTACCTGCTGCTGGCCGACCATGCAGTGGAGATCGTGGCCGACCGCGGTATCCATGCCCGGGTGGGCGAGCCAGCCTGGCGCGCCATCTGTCAGCAGATGCGCTCCGACTTCCAGGGTGGGCAGTACGAGGCCGGCGTGCTGCGCGGCCTGCGAACAGTGACCGGGCATCTGGCGCAGCATTTTCCGCCGCAAGGCC
>JANMKM010000002.1:0-3414 GCA_031372035.1 Rhodoferax sp.
CTGGCCCACGACCTGGGTCATACGCCGTTCGGCCATGCCGGCCAGGACGCGCTGAACGAGCGCATGGCTGGCCACGGTGGCTTCGAGCACAACCTGCAAAGCCTGCGCGTGGTGGACCAGCTGGAGCAGCGCTACCCCGACTTCGATGGCCTGAACCTCAGCTTTGAGTCACGCGAGGGCATTCTCAAGCATTGCTCCCGCGGCAATGCGCAGTTGCTGGAGCAGGCCGAGCCCGGCGGCGTGGGTTTGCGTTTTCTGCAGCGTTCCCAGCCCAGCCTGGAGGCGCAACTTTGCAACCTGGCCGACGAGATTGCCTACAACGCCCACGATGTTGACGATGGCGTGCGCTCCGGCCTGATCACGCTGCAGCAGCTGCGCAGCGTGCCGCTGTTCGAGCGCTTCCTGGAGCAGACCCTGCAGGCCCATCCCAAATTACTGGGCAGTCCGGGTCGACGCCTGTTGTACGAGGTGATCCGGCGCATGCTCAATGCCCAGGTGTATGACGTGATCGGCGCAACCGGTGAGGCGCTGGCGCGCTCCGCCCCCGCGGATGTCGATGCCGTGCGGGCCGAGTCGCCGCTGGTGCAGTTCAGTCCCGACATGGAGCGCTTGAGCGCTGAGTTGAAGAAGTTCCTGCTGGACAATCTGTACCGGCATCCGCAAGTGATGCAGACCACCTCGCTGGCGCGCCAGGTGGTGCGCGAGTTGTTCGACGCCTACACCCAGGCGCCACAGCAGATGCTGGCTGGCACCGGGACCGCCGTTCCGGCGGTTGAAGCAGCGTCACTCCAACGCGCTGTGGCCGACTACATCGCCGGCATGACGGACCGTTTTGCGGCGCGCGAGCACCACCGCCTGACCGGCCAGAGCCTGTTGGCGCATGCGCCCTGATCGCTAAAATTCGATGTATTGAATTTGCAGGGATGCAGGACCGTGAGTTTTCTCAACCAGCTCAAAGCCCAGGCCAGTGCCGCCCAGGAACAACAGGGCGCTCGTCTCGAGAGCTTGGCGGCCAACGCTGTTGCCACCGAGCTGGCAGGCAAGACCGTCTGGCTGTACCTGGGTGACCTGGCCAAGCAGCTCAACGTCATCGGCCCCGCCGGGCCGCGCCTGACTTTGGACAACAAAACGCCGTGGCCAGCCATGAAGCTCAGCGGTTTCCGGGTGGACACCCGGCGCAAGACATTGCGCAACAAGGAAGTGCTGGACTACATCGCCATGGCCTGGAGCATTTTGCCGGCTGGCTCGCCGCCTGTTGCCGGCAGCGTCAGCGCCAATTTCCCGCCCGATCTGCAGCGCATTGAGTCGCGGCTGCAGAGCGGCGCGGTGCCCCATGAACGGGTCAACGTGCGGCACCCGGAAAAGAACACGTTGCAGGCGATCCGCTTTGACTACAGCACCGAGGCCCGCGGTAACGTCACCGTCACGGCTGACCATGACAACGCCCAATTGAGTTTTCGCCTGACCAATTTGCAAGGCCTGGAGATCGTGACCAAGGTGTATCCGGTGCAGGACATTCAGACTGGTTTGCTGGATGAACTCGCCAAGATGGTGGTGGGCCAGCCCAGTTCCTTTGTCTGGCCCGATGCACCCATCCGCTGAGGCAGTCTGCGCCGATACCCAGCGCTGGCTGGAGCGCGCAGTCATCGGCCTGAACCTGTGTCCCTTTGCCAAGGCGGTGCATGTCAGGCAGCAGATCCACTACGCGGTCAGCGGAGCGGTCGAACCGGCAGCGTTGCTGCAGGTTCTGCGGCAGGAGCTGCAGGCGCTGGTGGACCACCCCGCCAGCGTGCGTGAGACCACCCTGCTGATACTGCCCGAGGCCCTGCAGGACTTTCTGGAGTTCAATGCCTTCCTGCCGCGTGCCGGGCGCCTGTTGCGCCAGATGGACCTTGAAGGTGTGGTGCAGATTGCCGCATTTCACCCGCAGTTCCAGTTTGCCGACAGCGAGTCGGACGCTGTGACCAACTGCAGCAACCGCGCGCCCTATCCCACCTTGCATCTGCTGCGCGAAGACAGCGTGGCACGCGCGGTCCGGGCCTTCCCCGACGCGCAAGCGATCTTCGAGACCAACATCCAGACCTTGCGGGCCCTGGGGCCGGTCGGTTGGGAAGCCCTGGACGTGGGGCCACGTGGCTGCGCCGCGGATCGCCTGGTGCCAGCTCACGGGAAGGCGCCATGAAGCCGGGCCGCCGCGCCGCCGGCGCGCAACCTCGAGACGCTGCAGCGCCGTCAGTCGCGGCGGAGATCCGTGCGGGCCAGTCGCTGGAGTTGCTCAAGGAGTTGCACATCCTCACGCGGGACGGCGCGCTGAACCAGGATTCGCGGCGCAAGCTCAAGCAGGTGTATCACCTGGTGCAGTTCATAGAGACCCTGCTCGCTGAACTGGAGCCAACGGACGCCGGCCTGACGCTGGCCGACCTTGGCGCCGGCAAGTCCTATCTGGGCCTCATCCTGTATGACCTGTACTTCAAGTCCCGCAGCCAGGGCATGGTGTACGGCATCGAGACCCGCCCGGAGCTGGTGCAGCGCTCACGCGAACTGGCGCTGCACCTGGGCTTTGAGCGCATGCGTTTCCTCAACCTGAGCGTGGCCGATGCCACCACGGCTCCGGAATTACCGGAGAGCATTGACGTCGTGACAGCGCTGCATGCCTGCGACACCGCCACCGACGACGCCATTGCCTTTGGCTTGCGCAAGCAGGCCCGGGCCATGGTGCTGGTACCTTGCTGCCAGGCGGAAGTGGCCTCATGCCTGCGCGCCAACAAGGCCTTGCAGCTGGCGCGTACACCGCTGGCCGAACTCTGGCGCCACCCGCTGCACACGCGCGAGCTGGGCAGCCAGATCACCAATGTGCTGCGTTGCCTGTACCTGGAGGCCTGGGGCTACCAGGTGCGGGTCACGGAGCTGGTGGGTTGGGAGCACAGCCTGAAAAATGAGCTGATCATGGCCCGCTACATCGGCCAGAAGAAGCGCAGCGCGGCGCAGCGGCTGCGCGCCCTGTTGGCGGAGTTCGGCCTGGAGGCACTGCTGGAGTCGCGCTTTCGGCTGCCAGTGCTTTCGCCTTTGCCCGAGCCGCAGTAGACTGCCGCGACCGGCAGCCTGTGCAGGGCAACCCCTGGAGGTGCATCCATGGCAAACGGGTCACAGCTTCATGTGCAGCGCCGTAGCGTGTTGGCAGCTGCGGCCGGCGTCCTGCTGGCACCAGCAGGCCTGCCACAAGCCCAGACCCAGTCATTGTCTTTAGCCCTGCACTCCTGGCCGCTGAACACGCCACGGGCAACCGGCATCCATGATCTGGCACCGGCGCCGGACGGCGGAGTGTGGTTCACCGCCCAGCGCAGCGGTCACCTGGGATGGTTCGACCCGGTCCAGGGCAAGACAACATTGCTGGCACTGGGTGCCGGGTCCTCG
>JANMKM010000048.1:0-1792 GCA_031372035.1 Rhodoferax sp.
TGCAGGCGTACGTCCGCAATGCCGGTGCGTGGACCCAGGTCGGGGCCCCATAGCTCAAGTCCAGCGCGAGCGCCCTTGTCTGCTGCCACTTCGCGCTCGGCGAAGCCCCGCACCGAATCCGAACCGCCAACGCCAAACTGCTCGGCCGCGATCAGCAGGTCGCGGGTGTACTGCCCCGTCACCGCAGCGCGCAGACTCCAGTCGGGCGAGAGCCGTTCGGTGTGGTTCAGTGAGAACTTGAGCGTGGTGAACCCGGCCTCGGCACCGATGCGAGCGCCGGGCTGGTTGAAGTCCGCCGTGCTCCCATTGCTGCCGCCCGGCACGTTGCGCGTGAGTGTCACAGAGGCCGCAAGGTCCCGTGCGGCCGAGCGCAGGCTGCCGCTGTAGCTGATGCTCAGAGGATGGACTGTCAGGTTGGGGACCTGACTGGCGCCGCCAGCCGTCGGCACCACGCTGTTGTCATAGGCCCTGTGGTCCAGGGCGTAGGACACTTTGTGCTGCCAGTCGCCCCAGCGCGCAAGATTCTGGTTGTAGCGCGCACCCAGGATCAATCCACTGCCGCTGATGGTGAACGCGTCCAACTGGCCGGAATCGACATTGGAATATCCGGCAGAAAAATCGATCGAGTGGCCCAGCGCATACAGTGGCACGTGATATCCCAGACCAACGATCAGGACCTTGTCGAACTTGCCCGGGCTGGATACGACCTGTGCAGAGATGGCATGGTCCCGGTTGAACAGATTCGCGTACTGCACAGAGATGCCCAGCCGATAGTTACCGGTGGCCGCGCTGCCGGTGTTGTCCATCGAAACGGCAAAACGCATGGGGTCTTCATCGGCGACCCGCACCACCGCATCCACCAGCGGGCCTGCCTCGGCGCGCCGGAATGTGACGCTGGTCTGTTTGGCATTGCTTTCATTGGCCTGTGTCAGGTTGCGCTGCAGGGCATCCATATTGACGACCTGCCCACGCAGCAGAGCCGGCACGGAATTCAGGATATTGCTTTCGTCGTGGAATTTCTGGCCCTCAACCAGTACTTTGTCCAGCCGCGCTTCAACGACGATCAGCTTTACGACGCCCTGTGCAATGTCCTGTTCCGGAATCTCGATGCGAACCGATCCGTACCCGGCCGACAGATAGGCCTTTTCAAGCGCTTCAAGCGCTTGCTGGATGGTCTCGAAATTGCTTCGCGGACCGGTGAAGGGCATCACCGCGAGGCTGATGCGATCCTGCGCGAGCAGGGAATTGCCCTCGATCTGATAACCACGAATGGCGAACTCGGGGTTGGCCTGGGCCAACACATGCGTCGCTGCTAGCCATGACGCGGCCACCAAAAGAATCTGCCCAACATGTGCACGCATCAATCGGCCGCCCTTTGGTTACCCTTTGTAAGGGAATTTTAGCCATTGGCGCCGCTTGCGGCCTAGCGAAAACCCGGGAAATCGCGCCAATGTGTAACAGCCTGCCAAAGCCGCGAGCAGTAGCGTGATTTTTGCTACATCGCCTTGAACAGGTGCCCATACAAGCAGCTGACTGGCGGGCGTTCTGAGTGGCAATGCAAGTGCAGCCAGAGCTTGCCGGCCTCGTCGCGGCTGACCGCCTCGATGGCGTCGCAACGTACCACTGTGCCACGGTGTATTTGCCAGAACACATCGGCATCCAGCTGCGGCAGCAACTCCTTCAGCGGAGTGCGGATCTCCACGGTGCGGGCAAGTCGTTGCGCCTGTACTGGTTTGACCAGATAGTCGACGGCCTGATTCTCGAAGGCCTGCAGGGCATACTGGTCATAGGC